>JBEEMN010000009.1:0-13324 GCA_041192625.1 Armatimonadota bacterium | reverse complement strand
CGTTCAAGCTGGCTTCCATTAGGGTGCGACACAACAATACGCAAATCTGTCGGCTTCACAATCCGCTCGACAACATCTCCTGTCTCTGGGTCCGTTGTCGCAAAAACGCTGAGTGTAGCATCCCTGATTTCGCCCGCGACAATCGATGCCGTCCAATGAGCGAGCGTCGCTGCTACATCGGTTTGGGTTTCGTACGTCGCCATTTCGATCAAATCCTGAACTTGCTTGATAATGGCTGACATCGCCTTTTCGTTTGGATGCTCATCTGTGGACATACCAATAAAATACCCGCCGCACAGTGGTTATTCCATACGGCGGGTGATGATTACATTGCGTCGGGCCTACGCGTCGCCGTAGCCATAGCTGCGGGTATGACAAACTTCGAGCCAGCGGGCAAGGACCTGCACGGATGCATTGATGTCATCAACATCCGCCATCTCATTCACGGTATGCACATAGCGGGTTGGGACTGACAGCGTAAACGCTGGGATTCCACCGCGCACACGTTGCATTCCACCGGCATCCGTGCCACCACGGCCCAGGATCTCCAGCTGATACTTGATGTTGTGCTGCTCGGCTACATCGCGGAAGTGGCGGACCAGCTTTGGATGACAGACGAGGCTTGCATCCATGATTTTGATGGCAGTTCCCGCGCCTAGCTGGGTGATTTGTGCATCCGGAGTGCCTCCCGGAATGTCACCAGCAATCGTGATGTCAAGCGCAATCGCGATATCAGGGTTGATTGCATACGCAGCAGGAGTTGCACCGCGGAGGCCAATCTCTTCCTGAACGGTCGCTACTGCGTAAATATCGCAGTCATGGTTGCCAAGCTCACGCAGCGCCTCGAGCATCACGTAGACAAGAAGGCGGTCATCCAGACTCTTTGAGATAACCCGCTTGCCGATACGTTCGCAGGTACGGTCCATCGTGATCGGATCACCAAGCTCAACTCTGGAACGAACTTCGTCAGCAGACATCCCGAGGTCGATAAACAAGTCATCGAGAGAAACAGGCTTTCCCCGCTCAGCATCTGTGAGCAGATGGGCTGGTCGGCTGCTTGGTTGGAGGACACCCCGGAGCGTTTCACCAGCAAATCCATGCACCAATACACGCTGTGCCACAAGGACGCGCGCATCAAAGCCACCAAGAGGCTGAAGGCGGATAAAGCCTTTGTCATCGATATGGCGGACCACAAATCCGATCTCATCCATGTGCGCAGCGATCAGGACTTTCGGTCCTTTACCGCTACCCTTTTTGTGCCCGATAACATTGCCCATGGTGTCGACGTGGATGGAATCCACAAGAGGCGCCATCGCATCCTGAATTACACCGCGCACAACTTCTTCACGGCTCGGTACACCGGGAGCCTCACAGATCGCTTTAAGGAGGTCAAAGTTCATGTTGCATTCCTGTCTTGAAACCAGTTACGAAAAAAGGGCGTTTCCCGTGGAAACGCCCTGTCAGTTAGGAGTTAGGACTACGAAGAATCCTTGATTGGACGAATCCAGATATTGCGGAATCGCGTGGCGTTGCTGTGATCCTGCAGGCGGATTGGGCCGGGTCCGTGTGGAACGTACGCAGGTGCATTTTTGTGATTTGTATTGCCAAGAATCTCATGATGATTCTGTACAAGAACACCATTGTGGACAACGGTTACAAAGCCTGACTTGGTTAGCTTGCCAGCGGCATCAAAGCGTGGGGATGTGTAGAAGATGTCATATGTCTGCCACTCGGTTGGCTTGCGTGCGGCATTGACCATTGGAGGCTTTTGGCCGTAGATGGCGCCAGCTTGGCCATCCGCATAGGTTGGGTTCTCAAAGCTGTCGAGGACCTGAACTTCGTACTTTCCTGAGAGGAAGATACCGGAGTTACCGCGGCCTTGGGACTTCTCGCCCTTTGGTGTAGGTGTAGCCCACTCAGCGTGGAGCTGGAAGTCTTCGAACGTTTCGATGGTAGCGGTGTCACCGACGCCTACAACCTTCTCACCTTCTTCACGGCACATCATTGCGTCGCCAACAATTTTCCACTTCTGGTTGGACCACTTGGAGAGGTCTTTGCCATTGAAGAGGATGATTGCATCCGATGGTGCTGCTACAGGAGCTCCACCAGGAGCAGGTGTTACCACAGGTGGCACAGGGCGGGCCGAATCATGGACACGGTACTTCGAACCAGTGAAGATGAATGGAGTGTCGGTGTAGCCTTCTTTTTGTTGGACGACGTTCCATCCCAGCGACGATGCGGAGGCTATCACACCCACGGTGATAGCGAGGAGAGCGGTGCGTTTCATGCCAAAGTGTAATGCTGACCACACCACATTTCAAGCATCAACCCAGCAAAATACCTGAGGATTTGTCGTGTAACCAGAAATCGGGCAGTGGCGTAGATGCAATCGCATTCCAACAAAGCCAGATGCAATCCAAAAGCGATGTTATCTACGCGTAACGCATCACTATTTCATTCAAAGCGAAGTGCATCGATTGGATCCAGCTTGCTCGCCCGCACAGCCGGATAAATTCCAAAGAACATCCCGACACCAAGGGCAAACGAGAAACCCATCAAGCTTGCCCAAAGAGGAACATACGTTGGCAGATTATCCTTGGCAATCATCCCAATAATGCTTGAGACGCCGTAGCCAAAGCCAACTCCCAGCATCCCACCAACACCGCTCACCGTCATCGCCTCAATCACAAACTGGACCAAGATATTGGCCCGCTTGGCACCGACAGCCTTTCGGATACCGATTTCTCGCGTACGCTCCGTTACGGAAACGAGCATGATGTTCATGATCCCGATACCGCCAACAAGGAGGCTCAGACCACCAACGCCACCCATCACGACCTGGAAGAGCATCAGGACTTGATCCAGCTGCTTAATGATGCCTTCTTGTGTATCAACGATGAAATCCTTGGCATTTTCAGGATGTCTTGCTTTCAGAACCGCAAAGATCTGATTGGCTGCTTCTTCGCTCCGGCCAGGGATGGAACGAGCATTGACCGCCGCCACAATACGCGTGTTCGACAAGCGCTTGCGCTGGGATTCGTAAGGGAGAAAGACCTGGTCATCCGGGCTTGACCCGAAGTTCGCATTGCCTTTACGCGCCAGTACGCCCACAACCGTCACAGGCACTTTTGCCTGGCCGGTCGCAACGACCACTGTCTGACCAATGGGTTCCTCACCTGCGGCAAAGAGCTCCAATGCCACTTTATGTCCGAGAACGGCTACTTTTGCCCACGTATCGTTATCCTCACCGTCGATAAACCGGCCTTCCGCCAGCTCAACAACGGACACATCGAGGAAGTTCGCCGTCGCACCAACGCTTTGCGCGGAGTATGTCTTCGATCCGCGGATGACCTTTGCCGGCTCTTCGAGGCGGGGAACGATGGCATCGATTTGCGTCACCTGCCGCCGAATAGCTTCGACGTCATCGAGGTTCATGCCATCGAGGCGCGCAGCGCCTCCACCCTCACGCTTGGGGGCGTAGACAGCAAAGACGATGTCAGCGCCATTTCCACGAAAATTCGAGATGGCTTTCTGGCGGGCACCTTGGATGATGGCAATCATAATGATGACGGCGCCCACGCCGATGATCACACCCAGCATCGTTAGGATGGACCGCAGCTTGTTAGCAATTAACGCACTTAGCGCGACACGCATGGACTCGAAAACATTCATCAGATTTAGAATACCAACTTCACGTGTGCAAAGTTCGTAATCAACGAGAATTCAACCCCTTACAGTCGGTTACAATAACAGCATGAGCAACAAGCAATACGCAGCGCCACCGGCGCTAAGCATCGATTTGGCGAAGACCTACACGGCTACGATTGAGACCGTTGCAGGAACGATGGAGCTCGAGCTGTATGCAGCCGAGGCGCCAATGACAGTGAATAACTTCGTCTTCCTTGCACGTGAAGGCTTTTATGACAACGTCATTTTTCACCGTGTCATCAAGGGCTTTATGATTCAGGGTGGAGACCCAACGGGAACTGGCCGCGGCGGCCCAGGCTACCGCTTCTCCGATGAAACGGTCACCCGCAAGTACACCCGCGGTACGTTGGCGATGGCAAATGCCGGTCCAAACACCAATGGCTCCCAGTTCTTTGTGATGCACAGCGACTACGCTTTGCCACCTGCGTACACCATCTTTGGCAAGCTCACATCCGGGTTAGACGTCCTTGATGCGATCGCGACAACACAAACCGGAGCCCAAGATCGTCCATCGACGAATCAGACGATTAAGTCGATTACGATTACCGAGGCTTAAGCGCCACACGGTCATCAACAAAAACTCCCCTCCGAAGACAACCTTCGAGGGGAGTTTTTACTATTTTGAGTGCTACGGCCAATCCACATTCAATCAATGCTTTGCGTCGCATTCAACGATGCGTGCCATCCGTCAAAGTCAATCTCGCACGTTTCAGTATGGCCTTTACTGAACGGCAAGCTGTTGGTTGAAAAACGAAAAAGCCCCTCCTCGACTCATCCAGAAGGGGCTTCCTCGTAACTGTCAGCCTCTCAGATCTTTTGCCAGCTGCGCGTTTCCGAGCTGAGAACGACTGCATCGAGAACCTTTTGACACGCCAGGCCATCGGCGAAGTTTGGATGAAACTCCTTACCCTCTGTAAACGCCACCAGCATGTCGCGAATCAGGTTGATGAAGGTGTGCTCGTACCCGATGATATGTCCCGCCGGCCAGTAGTTGCCTGTGTAAGGATGACTGCCATCGGTGGTCTGAATCACACGGAAACCCTTACGGTCATCCGGATCCTCGTGATTGTAATACTCGAGCTCATTCATCCGCTCCATGTTGAAGACAATCGAGCCCTTGGAGCCATTGATTTCAAACTTGTTGTGATTCTTGCGTCCGGCAGCCATACGCGTTGCTTCAAACGTTCCAACGGCGCCACTCTCAAAGCGGGCGAGGAAAATCGAGCTGTCATCAACGGTAACTTCGCCCATCTGATCACTTGCCTTGCCGCCCAAGCGGTCATCAATCTCCGCAAGGATTGGACGCTGCTTCACAAATGTGTCCATCATTCCGGAAACTTCCGTGATCTCACCCATCAGGTAGCGCGCCATGTCAATCGAGTGGGCAATCAGGTCGCCATGCGCGCCACTGCCTGCGATATCTCCTTGGAGGCGCCAAACGATCGGGAAGTTTGGATCCACAATCCAGTCCTGGAGATAGACGCTGCGCCAGTGATAGATACGGCCAAGGTCGCCATTCTCGATCATCTTTTTGGCCAGTGCTACCGCAGGCACGCCACGGTAGTTGAAACAAACCGCATTGGGAACATTGTTTTCTGCAACCGCATCCTGCATCGCGCCGGCCTTGGCAACCGTGCTCGCAAGTGGCTTTTCGCAGAACACCATCTTGCCAGCCTTAGCGGCCTCGATGGCGATTTCGACGTGCGAATCACCGGGCGTTACGATGTCAACGAGGTCGATGTCATCGCGGGCGATGACCTTGCGCCAGTCGGTCTCATATTCTGCAAAGCCAAACTTTTCGGCAGCGGCTTTGACCTTGTCCTCGGTGCGCCCGCACAATACTTGCAGGACAGGTTCGATTCCGATTTCCGGAAAGAACTTGGTCAGCTGGCGATAGGCATTGGAGTGCGCTTTCCCCATGAACTGATAACCAATCAATGCAATACGAATCTGCTTGGTAGCTGACATCAACCAACCCTCCATCTCTTACGGGAAATCCGACCGGAAATCGTTCGACCAGTGGGTACAGTTATCCTGCTGGTCTACCATCGGGGAACCAGCACAGATGCCGATTTCCCTCCATCCGTTACAATCATCAGTGTACCGCCGGAGGTTGAACACGTTCCTATCGACAAGTTAAGCATCGGAAACCAGGTCAATCCTCGACTTTGGTGGGTGGTTGCGGAACCATTTCTGGAACCGTAGGCGGATGCAAAAACGTATTTCGACGTAGACTGGAGTAACAATGACAAACCTGCCAACCGACTATGATGCGCGTGTCTACGCCGGAATTCTTGGAAAACTGATCGGCGTTTATCTCGGCCGACCCTTCGAGGGATGGGGACGGCGGCAGATCGAAGAGACTATCGGCGAGGTTAACTACTACGTTCACCAGCGCTTTGGTGTGCCGCTTGTCATCACCGATGATGACATCAGCGGTACGTTTATCTTTCCCCGCGCATTCGATGACAACAACTGTCCATACGACATCACACCGAAAATGGTCGCCGATGTCTGGCTGAATCACCTCATCGAACACAAAACAGTGCTCTGGTGGGGTGGTCTTGGTGTTAGCACCGAACACACGGCTTTCCGCCGTCTCAAGGATGGCATCATGCCTCCCGACTCAGGAAGCATCGAACGGAATACACAGGTCGTCGCTGAGCAAATTGGTGCTCAGATATTCATCGATGCGTGGGCGATGATTGCGCCTGGAGACCCTGAGAAAGCTGCCCACTTTGCAGGCGTTGCCGCCAGCGTCAGCCACGATGGCGATGCAGTACGTGCGGCGCAGCTCCTTGCTGCAATGGAAGCCATCGCGTTTTTCGAATCAGACCGTGACAAGATTTTGGATCTTGCCTTGTTGCACATTTCCAAGGGCGGAAAGCTCCGCCGCCTTGTCGATGATATTCGGGCATGGCATTCCGCCGATCCAAGCGACTGGCGCCAGACCTTTACGCACATCGAGAACAAGTACGGCTATGACAAGTTCGGTGGCGGATGCCATGTAATCCCGAATCACGCCATCATCCAAATGGCATTCCTCCACGGGGATGATGACTTCCAGCGCACACTCATGATTGCCGCAACCGCCGGGTGGGATACGGATTGCAATGTTGGCAATGTCGGTGCCTTGATGGGAATCAAAAACGGCCTCGATGGTATCGATCGCGGCCCGGACTTCCGTACACCTGTTGCGGACCGGATGTACTTGCCTAGCGCAAAGCCTGGATCGCAGATCACCGATGCTGCAGTAGAAGCAGTGCGGATTGCAAACATCGGTCGGCGAATCCAAGGAATCCGTCCGGTGATGCCAAACGGCGGCATGCGGTACCACTTTATGCTTCGCGGGTCGCTGCACGGCTTCCGCGTACGCGGCGGGGATGACGCTACGGATGGCGTTACGATCGACAATGTCGAAATCGGTGAGCTTGCTGAGAATGCCGGCGTGGCAGCGGATGAGCGCGCTCTGCTGATTGCGTACAAGAATGTCTCAACGGGTGTGGTTGCGCGAGTTGCCACAGACACCTTCTATCCATCCGAGGCATATGTCGGCGGCTATGAAGCGATTGGTAGCCCCAATGTTTATTCTGGCCAGCTCTTGCGTGCCCGTGTGGTTTCCGGGACTTCCAATGCCCGGGCTGCATCTGTTCGCCTCTGTGTCGGTGTTCTTGAGGGGGATGGAGCCCTGACATGGCTCTGCTCGCATGTAACAGTGATCGCACCAGGAGAAGCATCCACATTGCAGTGGACGGTGCCCGATACTCATGGCCGTATGGTTGGCGCCGTTGGTATTCAGGTGGTTGGGCAATCTGGATCAGGAACGGTTTATTTGGACTGGCTGGACCACTCAGGGGTACCCGCAGTGTCACTTTGCCCTCCTTTTGATGGCGCTGCTAACAAGGCATGGCGAGCATCGTGGATCACCGACTTAGATCGCTTGGAATTCTCCGGGCACGAGTCCACCTACCCTTACAGACTGGTCAGCAATAATGGACCGAAGCAGGCTATCACTGGTGGGCATGCGTGGACCGGCTACCGCACAACCGCGCACTTCGAGCCCCATATGGCTGAAAACTTTGCGCTTTTGGCTGGTGTCCGCGGGCTCCGTCGACATGTTGCCCTTGAAGTGACATCCGCTGGAACGGTAAAGCTTGTCTTCCGAAAGGATGACACGGTTGAGGTCATTGCAGAGGAGGCCGTGAAATGGGTACCGGATACGGTGTATGCCCTGTCCGTTGACTTGAATGCAAGTGGCACGGTGATTGGCGTTGTAGATGCGCCAGGAGCATTGATTCGTGTCGAGGGCTTGATCCCGATGGACGATGCCAGTGGTGGCGTTGGGATGTCGGTAGATAGCGGTGTGACCAAGGTGTCATCGATGCGTGTGGAGCCGCTGACAAACTAGTGACAGGTCCAACAATCGTCGTCGCCAGTGAGCTCGAATGGCAGGCATTATCCCCGCTCCATGGGCTGCAGCATCTGGTGACCGGCGTTGGAATGCCGGCCGTTTACAGGGCGTTCCTCAAATCTGATGTCAGCGGCCCGTTGGTCAGCATTGGAATCGCTGGAGCCTATCGGGACACGAACTTGGCGATTGGTGATGTCGTGCTTGTTGCGAGCGAAGTCGTTGGAGACCTCGGTGTTGAGCTTCCAGACGGTCTTGGTTTTCGTCCGCTCTGGGATTTTCCCTTCGGGGCATCCCACACACGTGTAGACCTTCATGCACCCAAGATTGCTTCAGTGCCGATTGTAAACGGGTGCACCGTCTCGACGGTAACTGGAACGCGTGCCACGGGCATTCTCCGACGTGACATGTTTGGTGCTTCCATTGAAACGATGGAAGGGTATGCAGTGGCGGACATTGCAAATGCACGCGGTGTCCGGTGCATCGAAGTTCGGGCGATAAGTAACTTCGCAGCAGAGCGCGATATGCAACCGACAAATGTTCGTTTGGCGTTAGAAGCGCTTTCAACGTTTTGGATGCAACACGGGATGGACATTTTGGAGGCGGTATATGAAGCCAAAGCTTGAAACAGCCCGTCTCAAATCACTCCTTGGTTTCCTCAAACCCTATCGTGGAAAGTTAGCCATCGGGCTGGTTGCCGCGGCGATTGCTGGAGCGATTCCCGGTGGAGTAGCAGCCGCGGTAAAGGAATTTGCGGATCGCTCTGGTAGCGGGAACATCAGTGGAATCTATCTTGTCGCCGGGGCCATCGTAGGGCTTTACACCGTTTTGGTTCTGTTACGCTATATTCAAGGGACGGTGCTTGCTGAGGTCAGCCTTCGGGTCGGGAATGATCTTCGCCGGACGCTGTATTCCCACCTGCTTCGAATGCCGTTGACCTATTTTGATACGCAGCGCACGGGCAATCTGATGTCGACGATGACGACGGATGTCGCGAAGCTGCAAAATGCAGCGAACTGGGTTAAGGACTCAATTGCGCTTCCGATCACAGCGGTGACAATGTCTGTGATTTTGATCAGAACCAGTCCAAAGCTTGTTTTGATTACGATCGCTGTTGTTCCCCTGATGGCACTTGCGATACAGCAGATCACCCGCAGGTTACGAGCACTCAGCCAGACGGCGCAAGGCAAGCAGGCAGAGCTAAATGCCCTTATGGATGAGACGTTGTCGTCCCCGAGGGTTATCAAGGCATTCGCTGCCGAAGAGCGTGAACTGAATCGCTTTGCCAAGGTTGCTGATGGTGCTATCCATGCACAAATGCGTGGAATTCGTCGCTCGGCTCTGCTCGGACCCAGTGTCGACTGGATTGGATCCATCGCGATGGCAGTAATCCTGGTCATCGGGGCACAAGAGATAGCTTTACATACATCTGATTTGCTTCGAGTAACGAAAGAAGCCACTGCCGCGGGTCTGGTCGGTGCAGCACGGGATTCCTGGGTTGCGGACCGCGTGCGAGGCCTGAGCATCGGCGGGTTTCTGCAGTTTGTGTTCGCTGCAAACGAGCTATCGCGCGCAATCGGCGGGATGGGGTCGCTACGCGGTGCGTTGCTGGATATGTTTGGGGCCGTGGATCGTATTCATGAGGAAGTCTTGGATGTTCATCCAGAAATCGCTGATCTCCCTGATGCAATCGACCTTGGTGATGTAAAGGGTGCTTTGTCCCTTGAGGATGTCACCTACGGCTATATGCTGGAAACACCCGTTCTGTGTGGCGTGACGCTAGATATTCAGCCGGGTGAAACGATCGCGTTTGTGGGAGCGACGGGGTCTGGAAAGTCGACGCTTGTCGATCTGATTCCACGTTTCATCGACCCGTGGAGCGGTTGTGTGAAGCTTGATGGCATCGACTTGCGCAATATCAAGCAAGGGAGCTTACGGTCGGTGATGGCCATCGTTCCTCAGAAAACAGTGTTGTTTGCCGGCACTATCTTCGAAAACATTGCCTACGGAAAACCTGGCGCCACACACGATGATGTTGTGCTGGCCGCACGTGCAGCAGGTGCGCATGAGTTCATTATGTCGAAGCTGGATGGATATTCCACATTGGTTGGTGAACGAGGAGCGATGTTGTCCGGCGGTCAGGCCCAGCGGATTGCCATTGCACGTGCCCTTATATGCAAGCCACGCGTGCTGATTCTGGATGAAGCAACCAGTGCCCTTGATAGCGGAACAGAGGCTGCGGTTCAGGATGCGATACGCGCCGGGAGACACGATCGAACGACTCTGGTGGTTGCACATCGGCTTTCGACTATTGTGGATGCGGACCGCATCGTTGTGATGCAAGCTGGGAGCATCGTGGAGATAGGGACACACGATGTCCTTGTCGCCGCTGGCGGAGTTTATGCGCGGCTGGTGGAAACCCAGCTTCGTGGAGAAGGTGGAGAATCCTGATGGAAAAAGTGCGACCTGTAACCCTCAGAGCGGAAGTCTTATCAACCATCGTCCATTTAGTGAGCTCAATGATTCACATTACTCTTCGGAAGAAGATCATTGGGATGCCAGAGATGGAAAAGGCAAGTGAGCATGGTGGTGTCTTTGTCGTTTGGCATGGGGATGCCCTCATCGCCGGTCATGTGCTTTCTTGGCGCAAGTTCACGGCGCTGACGAGTCTTTCCCGTGATGGAGATGTACAGGCCAGGGTTCTAGAAAAGTTGGGCTATGACATCGTGCGCGGAAGCACCGGTCGTGGCGGAGCTCGGGCCGCAGTTGAGCTCGTCAACTGTCTGAAGAGGGGTGTCAGCATTTCGTTTACACCAGATGGCCCTCGTGGTCCGCGTCGCGTGATCCAAAACGGAGTTGTTTATTTCGCTAAGAAGTCGCAACGACCTATCTGTCCAGTGGTGATGCGATATTCGAATTGTTGGAACATTGGCACGTGGGACCGCTACGCCATCCCCAAGCCGTTCAGCCGCATTGAATGCGAGTTTCTGCCGGCAATTTATGTATCTCCGACAGATAATTTGGATGAAGTTGCTGCGGAATTGACAAAGACGATGATTGCTGCAGCTCCAGATCCCCCGGGATTGATCACGGACAAACCTTAGCAGCCTGCAAAACTTCACTGGTTTCAACGGGCATTTACCCTTGACAACAGACCCTGCTAGACCAGAGAATGGCAATGCCGATTTCGTGTGTCTGGCCCATTTGTGTTTAGACAGGCGGATTCGCGTTTTTATCGGCACCTTACTGGTTCTTGCGAGCGCATTCGCGGGGAGTGGTGAGGCATATCAATAGACTTTTGGACAGAGCCCGCAGGAAATCGGCGGTTCGCAGGTGAACTTCGGCTCATCCGAAAGGAGAGGTTTTGGCATGCAAATTCGCGCCGGGAAGAGTTACTCCTGGTTAGCCGCTGCTGTGCTGTTGCTGGGATCTGTGGCCGTTGTGCCTACAGGTTGTGGCGGTGGAAGCAGCCCTTCGGCAACCATTGAGGGTGGCAATAATGGTGGTGGCGGTGGTGGAGGCGAAACGCGCTTCGCCACGTTCCGCGTCAAAGTTGACTGGGGTCCACGGACCCGTGTTGTTGGCTTGTCATCCGCGCTGTCAGCGCGTATCACGATGGCAGGTGCTGACAGCAATGCTGAAGACATCACCTGGGTTGTCAACCGTCCTGATGGACAGGCTGGCGTCAGTATTCCCGTCGTGTACGACACGCCTCGTCAGGCCAAGGTGGGAAGCCACCTCTTGACGGTCAAGTTCTACGGGACACCTGATGCAACCGGCCCTGAAGTCGGGTTTGCACAGGCATCGGCTACAGTCGTCACAGATGGCTCGCTAACCGTTACCATTTCTACCTACACCGGGATTCAGACGGTGGCTGTTGTGCCTAACCAGTCTGTCGAAGTTGGTGAAACCAAAGACTTGACGTTTGAAGCGCGCAACTCCAAGGGTGAGCTGGTTCCGTTGACACATGGCTCGGCTTTGTTTGCGGTGTCCGCAAATCCTGCAAACCTTGAGACCATTGATAATGGTTCCGCTGTTCGTGGTAAGCGTCCGATTGAAGCTTTTGTTACTGTCAAGGTCGATGGTGCAATCTCCAAGGCTGAGCGTGTTGCGGTCACAAGCCGAACCGAGCTGTCTGTAAGTCCTATCGATGCAGCGATTGGGTCCGAGTTTCCTCTCGACCTGAATGCTTCGATTGTGAATGCTCCTGAAACGGAAGTCACATTCGCAATCAAGGGCGGGTCTGGAACGGCCAACGGCACGCTTGAAAGCGTCACGGGAAACAGTGCGACTTATGTTGCACCAAAGGTAACCGGAGACACGGTCAAGACAGTTGAGATTTTAGTCGTCAGCAAGTACGACTCAACAAAGCGAACCACGGTTCCAGTCACGGTCAATGCGCCCGCAACGGTAACCGTAACGCCTGCTGCACCAACAATCTCCTTCGATGAGTCAGTCAGCCTGGCTGCTGTGGTAAACAACCTCTCGCCACGGATACCAGCAGGGGATGCTCGCCGTGGAGTGACATGGAAGGTCCTCACGGATGGCAGCGGACAGAGCGTAGGTAAAGTCTCCAAGGATGGCATCTACACCGCTCCAAAGCGTGAAGGTACCTTTACCGTCGTTGCAACCAGCGTTTACGATCCGACAAAGTCTGTCGAAGTTCCTGTGACCGTTGAGTCTGCAGTTGCTGTAACAGTTGATCCTAATCCGGCACCAGTACTCGAATGGGAACAAGCACTGAACCTCACAGCTGCTGTCGCACGGACAACTGTGCAGAACGTAACGTGGACGGTAGTAAGCCCTGCGGGCTTCTCCGGTGCATTGGTTTCCACGGGGCCAAGCACGGCACGGTTTACCGCTCCTAAGCGAAACGGTACCTACCTTGTACGTGCCACCAGCGTGTTCGATACACGTCGGTCGTTTACATTGTCGATTGATGTTCAAACCAATGTGGTTGTAAAGGTCACACCGGAAGTTGTAAAGATGTCTGTAAAGGCAACTAAGCAGTTCACGGCGGCAGTGACTGGCCTTCCAGCTGGCAAGGACTCAACGGTAACCTGGACGGTAACTGGTCCAAATGGTGAAGCAAACGCAGGCAATAGGTACGGAACGATCTCTGGATCGGGACTCTTCACTGCGCCAGCAACCGTCGCCAAGAATGGACTTGGAAAGCTGGAGCAGGTAAGCAGAATTGTTGCAACCAGC
>JBEEMN010000008.1:0-13532 GCA_041192625.1 Armatimonadota bacterium | reverse complement strand
GTACACATGTAGTCACGCTGGGATGCTACATCAACGAACAGCTGCTTCAAACCAACCAAGCAACGGACTCCCTGTTTATTGATGATGGAGCATGGAAAGCTGACACCGTTCACGCGAACGGTAACTGGAGCATATTCGACATCCCATGGGATGACATTCCCGTTGAGGCGACACATCGGAATCAGCCCCAACAAAACATGGTCCTTATACAGAGGGAATGAGTAGACATTTGATACACTCGTCCCCGTATACACAGAGCTGTCGTCAAGAACATCCTGATTATCTGGATTCAAGACATCACTCTTCAGCGTTCCAATGTACGAATCAGGTGATACGAGATCCTCAACTTGTTCACCATCCTCAGAGATAAACTCAACCCGAGGACACTTGAATACCGCAACGATAGGATCGATGTCTACATCTGGAATCGTTTCCGTTAGAATAAACCGCCCAAACCCCACCGACGATACACCATCCGTCGCCGCTACGATCGACGTATATTCGGATAGGAGTTCGTCAGGTATTCCGTATTTTCCAAGTGTGATGCACGTTCGACGGCTGGTTAGATTATAAACAATCGTCTCAACTAACGCGTTATCAATCACGACCGCCTTGACAGGTTCAATATGTCTGGTCACGTCATTCAATGCGTTTACGCGGTGAGTGTCGACGACTACATCTGCCGTTGGAACCAGATCAGAAACTAAGAATCGATACTCGGCTTCAATACTTGACAGGACCCAGCGTCCTCCCTTTGTGCCACTGTGCCAGAGTAGTCTCTCATCGCACATCAGCTGCACCATGTCTTTGGCACAATCTTGACGTTTGGTTAAGGCCCAGAACGCGACCGCTAGGGTTTTATGTCGCACAGGCTTGTTTTGAATTGCACGAATTAAAGCGACAGCAAATTCCTGAATAGTAGCAAAGTTTGCGGACCCAGCTTTAGTCAGAAGCGCTGCAAGCAGATCTGCCTTCACTCCATTTTCAAGGAGGTTGTCTTCCTGATCATCATGAGCAAACATCGGCAGCCAGTCATTCATAAGAATGCGTGAGTCAACAAGTGTCAGCCCACTCCTGCTGCTTGCGGCGGACGCCTTTATGGATGATGCAATCGAGGCAGACGTTTTGCCGAGATGGACTGTTAATAACTCAGCAAGTTCATCGATATGTACCGGGCAACCAACGGCCCGGACGACATCGTTGCACCAACGGTCGAGGGTCCTGGTAACAGAATCGGAACACACCGTCAGATCAAGATCACCATCGACAACGGTCAAGCGATCCGTTGTTTGTACTGCTGCAAGCAGCGCATTTTCAGGAATATTGATCGCTGCTGCAACATCCTCTACAGGACATCGGCCGAGTTTGATGACACTCAATGCTGCCTGGTCAACAACCCATGCTTGCGCGCGCTCAAGTAAGGTTTCCTTGCCGGCTGACATCTTCGATGCCTTATTAACGGATTCAGCCACAGTTACGACCTCATTTCAGCAAACACATCGTAGGGACCAGCATCGGTGATTTTCCCGGAGATAAATGTCCCGGGAATAGACTTGAAATTTCTAACACAAACCGAGCCATCTATTTCAGGAGCATCGCGCCAAGACCTTCCAATCGAATCGTTACCGACAATCTTTTCGACAAGGATGTCAATTGAACGACCGAGCAGCTGTTGGTTGATGCCAGTGCTGATACTTTGCTGAAGAGCAAGGAGTTCCCGTCGGCGTGTGTTTGCGATTCGCTTCGGTACGATTGGCTTCATCTCCGCCCCAGGCGTTCCATCTTCAGGGGAGTACGTAAAAACACCTAAGCGGTCAAACTTCATCGCAGAGACAAACTGCATCAGATTTTGAAAAGCGACATCGTCCTCCCCCGGGAACCCCAGGAGAAACGTTGTACGGATACTGATGTCAGGCATCAGGGTACGCATCCGATCGAAAAGCCTCTCGTACTGTCCGACAGAACCGCCACGCTTCATCAGACCAAGCATTCGATCATCCCCATGCTGAAGCGGAATATCCATGTATTTGACAACATTTTCCGTATCAGCCATGGTCTTAAGTAAACGCTCATTGACCATGGTTGGGTAGCAGTACAGCAACCTGACCCACTTCAATCCCGGAATCGCCCCCAGCCGTTCAAGAAGACGCGGCAACGCTAGTTCCTTGTACAAATCCATGCCATAAGCTGTCGTATCCTGAGCGATTAGGTTTATTTCGACCACACCTCGGTCTACGAGCACTTTTACTTCATCGATGATTACTTCGATCGGCTTTGACCGATGTTTTCCACGGAACGACGGAATTGCACAGAAAGTACAGCGGTGGTCACAGCCTTCCGACACTTTCACATATGCAGACCACTTGTCGCCGCCACGCACTGTCCGGGCTGGCATAAGTGGATACTTGCCTTCGATTGGGTCCAGCTGAACGGGCATGCTGGTCGCCATCGGCAACATGGTCTTGGACTGCTGGCGGATTGATTGAGGTCCAAAGACCGCATCCACAATTCTGTTTCCACTCTGAATGCCTAAGATCGCATCCACTTCGGGAATCTCCATGGCTAAGTCATTCCCATAGCGCTGGGCTAAACAGCCAGTAACAATGACCTTTCCGACTTCCCCTCGTCCCTTGCGCGCTACCGCATCAAGGATTGCATTGATGGACTCTTCACGGGCTGATTCGATGAATGCGCACGTGTTAATGACAAGAATGTCTGTATCCAGTTCACTATCAACAAACTCTACCTGCCCAGTGGCATCCAGAGCCCCGAGCATTTCCTCGGTATCAACAAGGTTTTTCGGGCAACCCAAACTCACAACCCCTACAGACGATTTCTTCATAAAGACCTTTTCGTATCGGCATTCCAAGTTTCGTTGTAAGCCACCAGATGTTTCAGTATACTTTGCAGCCTGCTCTGATGCCTACTGACACCCCATCGTGATTGCAGCGCGTAACGGTTGCAAGTGCGTAAATGGACTGATTCGGAATCGGTTAATCCATCAACCAGTTTCGTGTCATGATCTGACCCATAATCACGAGTGGAACCAATGCAATAACTTGTAACAGAGGGTTACTCAGTAAGATCGCTGCTAGAATCCCGAATGCAACTTCACGTATTCCGAATTTGGATGTGATGAGTTTTAGATGGGACGCAAAAGTCAAGCCCCGATGCACGGCTGCGGGTGTCGTTACCAAGACGAGTGCTGAAACAAAAGATGCGGCACCATTGATCAACAATCCCGCGACCGGAATCATCGCTGCAACAATAAAGGCCACCGAGTGTAGCAGCAACAAACATCCGGTTCGAACGACAGAATCAAGCCATTGCTGGCCAACAGACATTGATTTGTGATCGTCAGTATGCAGAAGGGCATCAACTTTGGATGCAAGTGGATCAAAAAGTAAGCCAAGCGCCATACTCAACATCATATTGAACAGGATTGGAAAGCAAAGTACCCATGCAACAATCGCAACATACCGGCCGATGACATCCCATTCGCCAGCAAGGTCTTTCCAATAGGGAGTCACCAACAACCACAGAGTCGCACCGAGGAGCACATAGGCAAACAACGACACGAAAACAGGAATGACGTAAACAGAAATCGGCACCTGACGAAGCAGTGCCAAGACATCCATCATCGAGTAACCAGTGCTGCGCTTAGCCATGTGATGCATACGAAAGGTCAGACCCAGTTATCCACTTATACGCATCAAGATACTTTGCACGGGTCTGTTGAATAACATCTGGTGGAAGTGTTGGCGCTGGGTATTGCTTGTTCCAGCCGTTTACAGACTCTAGATAGTCTCTCACAAATTGTTTATCGAATGATGGTGGTGAAATGCCGATTTGATATTCATCACGGAGCCAATATCGGGATGAATCGGGAGTTAGTGCTTCATCGATTAGAAGAAGATGACCATCTGGATGAACACCAAACTCAAACTTAGTATCAGCGAGGATGAGGCCCAATGGATCAACGGTTTCTGCAGCAAACGCATAAATGTCTAAGGCGGCTGCTTCAACTGCAGCTGCAAATCCACTTGAATGGCTTACAGCTTCTTCAACTGTCAACGGAAGATCGTGTCCCTCGGTAGCCTTTGAGCTTGGCGTATAGATCGGATTAGGCAAGCGCTCGGACTCCGACAGTCCTCTTGGCAACTGATGTCCCCAGAGGTGTCCCGGTGTCTTTGTGTATTGTTTCCATCCACTGCCTGACAAATAGCCACGAACTACAGCTTCAACGGCAAGAGGCTTTGTGCGCTGACAGAGCATCACACGCCCGTTCAGCCAGTCATCCCAGACTCCCCCTGCAGACTCAACCGCCCTTTGAATGTCTTCATCCTTGGCACTGATGAGGTGATTCTGAATAACATGTGCTGTCTTCTCAAACCAGAAAGCAGCAAGCTGTGTCAGAACCTGTCCCTTGTTCGGGATGGGCTCCGTCATCACAACATCGAAAGCAGATATCCGATCACTTGCAACCAACAGCAGCTGCTCATCGTTTATTGCATAAATATCGCGGACTTTCCCTTGACCAATATGCTTCAGTCCATCTATCCGTGCTTGTGATGACATGTCAACGCCCCAATACCTTTCCGTATACATCCGACGCAGTCACAGGTCCATAGTCCCTGCTGTCCTCACTCTGGTCGAGGTTATCTCCCATGACATAGATTCCATTGGGTCGGTTTAGATCACAGTTCTGATTGTCAACAGGGAAAAGCTCCGTTGCAGCAAAAGTACCAAACTTTGTCTTGATCGATGCGGGCCAAGTAGCAGTTCCGGTCTTGTTCTGGATGAAGACGATGCGCTTGATCACGGCATTCCCATCTGTCCGCGCATTACCTGGCTTCAACACAATGATGTCCCCAACGCCTAACGATGGAAACCACTTGTACTTCCGCATCACCATTAGCGATTCGCCACTTTTCAATGTCGGATTCATCGACTCACCGTCGACCACGACCGTACCAAACAGGCGCCACGCAATCGTTGCAAACAAGAGAAGAAGAACAATCAGCAAGTAGGAAATCTGCTGACGCTTTGATAATCCGGAGATTTGTAATCCAGACACTACTTCCTCATCTTTTGGGGCTGCTTATGCCTCGACCCGGATCCAGTTATGGACTCCGGTGACGACAGGCAAGCGCTCGGCTACATCGACAGCGCCTCGAAAACTCTCTTCAAGACATTTGTGTGTGATGAGAACAATTTCAGCTTCGTCTTTGTTATTAGCACGTTGGATGACAGATTCAATGGATACATCGAAGTCGCCAAAGACATTGGACACCTGTGAAAGTACCTTTGGAAGGTCTTTTGCCGTCATCCGGACGTAGAACTTGGATTTAACAAGCTCCCTAGGCAACATCCTCAAATTTGCGTTGGCTGGTCGATGGACTCTGCCCGTAGACCCGCTGACCAGGTTTCTTGACACAGCAATCAGGTCTCCAACAACAGCACTGCCCGTTGGTAATGAGCCAGCGCCACGCCCATAAAACATTGTGTCACCAACGCCATCGCCACGAACGAGAACTGCGTTGTATGCACCATTCACGGATGCAAGTGGATGATCTTTATGCAAAAGTGCCGGGTGGACACGTACGTGCATCGTGCCCTGATCCTCCCATTGCTCTGCAACAGCGACGAGCTTGATGACATGGTCAAGATCTTTGGCAACAGCGATGTCACGCGCGGTGATCGTACGAATACCCTCGCTGATGACCGAGCTTTCATCTACCGGTGTCCCAAAGCCTATACTGGCGAGAATAGCGATTTTGTAGCGCGCATCATGAGCATCCACATCCGCAGTTGGATCGGCTTCCGCATACCCTAATGCCTGCGCCTCACGTAACACATCATCAAAACCAGCACCTTCATCCGCCATTTTTGACAGAATAAAGTTGGTCGTGCCGTTGACAATGCCCATGACGGCCTGGATACGATTTGCGGCCAGCGATTCACCCATCGCAGCGATAATTGGAATACCGCCGGCAACACTGCCTTCGGCATAAAAATCAAGCTTGTTATCCTGCGCGATTTGAACCAATGCATGACCGTGTTTGGCCATCAACTCTTTGTTTGCTGTAACAACCTGCTTCTTCGCTGCAAATGCGGCTTCAATCCATGCCTTCGCAGGATCGACACCACCAACGAGCTCAGCAATGATGTCAATATCCGGGTCGGATATTACATCATCGACATTCGTCGTAAACAGTTCAGCAGGTATCGATACTTCACGGATCTTGGACAAGTCCCGCACAGCGATTTTGCGAACGACAAGCTTCGCACCAACCCGGGATGCAATAAGGTCTGCATTATTGGTTAGCAATGCCGCTGTACCTGAACCAACAATGCCGCAGCCAATCAGCCCAATGCCAATTTCGCGCACTTAGGCCTCCTCGATCACGACAAGGCTGTCCCCTGAATGTACAAGCTTTCCGTTCTCTGCCGGAATCGCAACAATCACTCCAGCAACTTCAGAAATGACTTCTGAAAAAACCTTCATCGCCTCGATTGTTCCGATTGGATCACCAATGGCAACTTGATCGCCGACCTCTACAAATGCAGGCTCGCCAGGGCTTGGTGAGCGGTAGTAAACACCCATAATGGGCGCACGGACCAGAGTTCCAGCGATTTTCTTTTCCGTTCCGACAGATGGAAGATTAGACTGGCGGACGTTTCCTGTGACGACGACAGGCGACTGGTCAGAAACAACACGAACCGTAGTCGATCCGGATGTGTATTCAATCAATTCCAAGCCATATCGGGCCGAAATTTCCCCTAGTCGGGCAACTACAATAGGGTCTACGGGTAAATCAGACACGCAAAAATGGTATCACGTCTGCGCAGTTGAACCATGTACAACGCATACAACTGAACGAGGAACTACTCTACGCCCGTGCAATCTGGTACCAAGTCCATCACATCAGGCAAAACCGCCATTTCGATCATACTTATCTTTGCAATCGCGAAGATAATCATTGCGAGTGGGCAGCAGCTGTCATTTGATGAGGCTTACTACTGGACGTGGTCAAGGCATTTAGATTACTGGTACTACGATCAGGGCCCGATGATTGCCTGGCTGCTGCGGTTATTCACACTGGCTTCATCGACTGTGATAACCGTCAAGCTGGTTGCAATTTTCTGTTCGTCCGTCTTTCTGTACTTTGGACATCGCTTGATGACAGAAATTGCAGACGAGAAGGCTGGGAATTTTTGGCTTGCGATTATCCTATCCACTCCGCTGTATTTGGTAGGAGGAGCGATATCCACCTACGATGCTCCGATGCTGATGTTTTGGAGTGCTGCGTGTTACTTCGGATACGGAGCAGTGCGCACAGGTCGTCCCTCGCTTTGGCTGATTGCGGGATCTCTGTCTGCACTCGGTGTGCTAAGTAAGCTTCCAACACTCGCCCTGCCCGTTGGCATATTCCTAACGTGTCTAACATCACCCGATGGGCGCAAGCGCCTCGCGAGCCCCTATCCATGGATAGCGGGTGCCATCGCGTTGCTTCCGCTCCTTGTGCTGAAGCTATGGGATGACAACCACGGCAACCTCTTCACACTTCACTCAGCATCCCTGTCAAACCGCCATACGGATGCCCCACTCGGACGCTGGACGGGTGATCTCATCGCGGGTCAGCTCCTAATCATCGGCCCAACAATGCTCATCGGGTCCATCTTTGCCCTTACACGTCGGCGCTCACCTGAAGGCGACCTCCCGCGCCGTTACGTCCGGATGCTGGCAGTTCCGCTCATCACCGTTTGTCTCATCCTGAGTACCAAGTCGAAGCTCGAAGTCAACTGGCCTATCGCAGCGTACTTTACAGGTCTGATGCCCCTCGCGATTTATCTGCGTCATTCAGCCAAGTCCCGCATCCTACTTCCCATTCTCATCATCCCGGGAATGATCGTTTCACTCTTCGCAACATTCCCGAATACGCTGAGCCTTGTTGGAATCAGGATGAATCCTTCGCTTGCCGTTAAACTTTACGAACCGTACGGATGGGATGTTGTAAAGAAACGGCTCGAAAACCCTGCCGCCGATGTCATCAAGCGTGGTGGATTTGTAGCATCAACAAACTACCGGATGACAGCGATGACTGCTTGGCTGCTGGGCAAGCCCACAAACGTTGAGTGTCTGTTTGCACACACACGCAACAATCAGTTTGTCCTCGGTTCTAAGCTTGATTCCCGCGAAGGTCAGGATGCACTTGTCGTTATTGATGCAGTAGATATAAAGGACATGGAGTATCTTCGACCGTATTTCAGCTCAGTAACAGAAATTTCCGATCCCATCGTCATCGCATCCCCGGCAGTAGACGGGCCTATCCGGACAATTCACCTCTATGAATGTAAGAACTTCAACGGATACAAGATTAAGAACGAGGCTATTGGGTTTTAGTTATCCGGACCAAAGGGTCGGTTAGAATGCGTACATGAACAAGCGCATTTCATCTGTATCGGTTGTCGCAACGATCGGACTCGCAGCGGTTTCAACATCATTAGTCGCAGCTCAACAGCAGGCCAGTGATACGCCCACCCTACTTGTAACTGGCCAACAGATTACACCGGCAGGTCAATCCATTCGTGCTGGTAGCTTCCCGACATCCCTTGAGATTACTCCCGATGGACGCTATGTCATATCAACATCCCTCGGTAATCGCTCTCAGCTACAGGTGATGCGTGCTGACACAGGACAGCTGGTTCACGTGCGTGACTACAATCTGATCAAAGCACCTAATAGCAATAAAAAGGGCGGATTGTATTTTGGAGTCGCAATTTCACCAGATGGTCGCTTGGTTTACGTCTCACGTGGCTCGGATGCAATCGTTGAAGAACTGTCACTTTCAATCGATGGCGCACTCACCCCGACAGGTCGAACGTTCCCGACACCGGCAGCGGCAGGTGTGGCAACAGATGGCAACTGGCTTCTATCGACATCCGCCACAGGTAAGTCAAATAAGCTCACATCGTCACTGACAATCACAGCATTGGCTACGGGTAAGCAGACAGAACTACAGACTCCCGGCTATCTTCTTGATGCCACTATCGTCAATGGAATCGGCTATGTCATCAGTGAGCAATCACATGAAGTTCTTCGTGTCGACCTAGCGGCTGGTACCCTCTTGCCGTCGATCAAGGTTGATCGCCACCCACACAAGCTCGTTTACACTGCGGCCAACAAACAGCTGTATGTCACCAATACAACTTCCGACACACTCGTAGCAATATCTACCGATACCAACACTGTAACCGGACGGATATCGCTGTCTCCAAAAGATGTTGCAAAGGTCTCCGGCGGAAACCCAACGGGTGTTACCGTAACTTCGGATGGCAAGACAGCTTATGTGGCTCTGTCTGCAATGAATGCTGTCGCCGTGGTCGACCTTACAAAACAGCGTGTGACCGGTTACATCCCGGCGGGTTGGCAACCGACCGATGTCACACTCAGTGCTGACCGGTTGTTCATCAGTAATGCCAAGGGCGATCAGAACAAGTGGGCCAATGGTGCTCCAAAGCAGTACATCCAGCTTTTGCTCGAAGGAACCATTCAATCACTGCCGCGTACTTCCATTTCAGGACAGCTCGGCCGCTGGTCACAAATCGTTGCGGTAAACAACCGGTTTGACCGCCTCGCGAAACAAGTAGATGCGTTTAGCAATCCTGGCATTGAGCACGTCATTTACATCATCAAAGAGAACAGAACATACGACCAAGTTCTTTCCGACATTCCACGTGGAAACAGAGATGAGAGCCTGTTGATGTTTGGGCGGGATGTCACCCCCAATCAGCACGCGATTGCAGAGCGCTTTGTTCTTCTTGATAACTTCTACTGTGCAGCAGAAGTCTCGGGCAACGGGTGGAACTATTCCGTAGGTTCCCTTGCAAACCCGTATGTCGAACGTAATGTTGCTTATGGCTACAACGGCCACGATCGTCCATATGACTATGAAGGCACGAATAACGGTGTTCCAGCGGATCGCTTTGATATCACCGACGTAGGGCGACCGAGCGGTGGCTATATATGGGATAAGGCCATCCAGCACAAGGTTTCACTTCGTAACTATGGATTCTTCACAGACGATGTCGAACAGCCTCGTACGACTGCAGAAGCTGGTGCTGAAGGTCTGGCAAACACACCAGTCAAGAAGGCACTCCTCGGAGTAACCCACACTGGATATCGCCAGTATGACCTCTCATTTGCGGACAGTGAAGCAGGAATAAAACATGGACTGCCTCCAGCACCAAAGCAGACTCCAACCTTTGGCCCGGATAAGGATCCATCACGCTTTACTACATGGAAACGCGACTTTGATAAGCTTGTTTCAACGAACAAAGTGCCAAAGTTGATGTTTGTTCGCTTTGGAAATGACCATACAGCGGGCGCGAGTGTCGGGATGCCTTCTCCACGAGCGATGGTCGCTGATAATGACTACGCTGTCGGACAGCTTGTTGAGACAATATCCAAGTCCCCGATTTGGAAGAAGTGCGCGATCTTCATCATCGAAGATGATGCACAAAACGGCTACGACCATGTCGATGCACACCGTTCCACAGCGTACGTGATATCGCCATTCATCAAGAAGTCCACACTGGATTCATCGTTTTATAACACTGATTCTGTGCTGCGAACGATTGGCTTGTTACTTGGCATGAGTCCAATGACAATCATGGACGCCACTGCATCGCCATTTGCCATGTTTGGAAACAAACCCGAGAACGATGGCGTGTTCACTGCGATTCTTCCATCAAAGGAGATCATCGGTGAGGTCAACGCGAAGCGAAGTGCGGATGCTGCATTGAGTGCAAAGATTCCTCTCACGAGTGAGGAAAGCGAGATAGATGAACATCTCAACGGAATTCTCTGGAGAACTCAATTCGGGTCAAGCCGTCCTGAACCGCGGCGTGTCCATAAGTTTGCAGCAGCACCAGCAGTGGAGTTGAAGTAAATACCATCATTCAACTTTCGTACAAATACCGAGCGTGATAGACTTCGCACCGGAGTGGTTTGGGTGGTCGCAGGTGAAAGCCTGAGGAAAGTCCGGGCTGCGCAGGGCAGGATGCTGGCTAACGGCCAGGCGGGGTGACCCGACGGAAAGTGCAACAGAAAGATACCGCCATCTTTATTGATGGTAAGGGTGAAATGGTGCGGTAAGAGCGCACCGGAGTGGCGGAGACGTCACTGCCCGGCAAACCCCATCCGCAGCAAGGTTCGAACAGGAGAAGATGACGTTGCCCGCCGATTCTCCGGGTAGAGCCGCATGAGCTATCAGGCAACTGCTAGCCAAGAGAGATGACCATACAAAGACAGAACCCGGCTTATAGAGCCACTCCAATCTATTCAGGAACACATCACCATGAGCTTCTTCCATCACGTGTACTTCTACCCAACTGAGACTGCCAACCCGACTGATCAAGCGGAGCTCATCGGCTTGTGCCAGTCCCTCTTAGAAACCATCCCAGGCGTAACATCGTTCGCACTTGGAACGCCGGCGGGTACAGACCGCCCAGTGGTTGATAATGACTACATTGTGGCATTGCTTCTGGAATTCCCGGATGCAGCCGCCGAGAAGGAATATCAAGTACACCCACAGCACATCCAGTTCGTGGCCGAGAGTCGGCGCCTCTGGAGCACTGTAAAGGTATTCGACAGTAACGGACTGTAGGTGTGGTGACACGTCTCCCTGCATTGGCTGCCGGAACACGTATTTGGGCCATTGCAGACTCTCACCTAAGCTTCGAACGCCCTGACCGTGACATGACACGGTTTGGGGATGAATGGATTGACCATCCGACCCAACTGCTGGAAGGTTGTTGTGCGAATGTGGCGGACAATGATGTTCTGCTCATCGCTGGCGACCTTTCATGGGCTCGGAAGCGCTCTGAAGTCGGTCAGGATTTAGAATTTCTTGCAAACCTTCCGGGTATCAAGATTGTTATCCGTGGCAATCATGACCACTGGTGGAAGGCTAAGCAGCCAATCAGCTTCCCTGGTTTGCTGGAACCTCCCGTGATCTTTGGAGAAAACGAGATCGGGATTGTCGGAGTTCGCGGCTGGCAAACGCAGCGTCTACCCAGTCCAGACCATGATGCCAAAATGCTGGCACGCGAGCTGTCTCTCCTTACAAAACAGCTCAGCTACATTAGTGACTGTTGCGTAAAGATTGTAATGACGCATTACCCGGCGCAACCATATTTGAGTACGTTAAAAGCTCATCAGGTCGATTCCGTCGTATTCGGACATGTGCATCTACGCTCGCTTCCGGAAGATGAATTCTTCGCAGTCGGAAACGAGCTCATTGATGGCGTTAGGATGCGCTGTGTCGCAGGCGACAGATTGGGCTTCGTACCGGTACAGATTTATCCCGATACGAACAATGACTAGCTTATACGAACATCCTGATTTACTTGGTGATCTCTGCTAGCCATTTTCCGAATGCTGTCGCATCTTTGGCTGTCGTGTAATCTGTCGTGCCTAGGACTTTGCCAGTTGCATCGAGAACTGCATAGCGTGGCAATGTCGCATCTTTGAATGTGTCTAGCTGATACTTGGTATTCATTTCAGCTTCGTCAGATGTCGCAGACTCACCTTGGTCCGTAAACAATCGCACACGGACCATCTTCTCGAGGAAAGGCTTCACTTCTGGCTCTGGCATCACGTTAAGTTCAACATCCCGGCAGTTGGTACACGTATGCCCTGTGATGTCTAAAAAGATGAGCTGACCAGTAGCTTTCGCGACCGACTGACCGGCTGCAAGCGTTGGCAGGAAGGTTATGTCAGTGGCTGACTTCGGAGGCGGTGGTAAAAACTGTCCGATGAACCGAACGACAGGGCGCCCAGAGACGCCATAGAGACAATAGAGTCCAGCGGCGATGAAGAGAGCAGCCCACGCTCCGCGCGCCTTGGTAACTTTCCCGGATGGCGTATTGAATCCAACATTGAGAATACCAAGCAGCCAAAGACCACCTGCGATAAGGATCAGACTCGTGATCGCGAGATATGCAGGCCGTGTAAGCAGCTGCCAGTTCCAGTAGATGTCTGCTGTCGACAAGAATTTAAGGGCTGCAGCCAGCTCGAGAAAGCCCATCGCACCCTTGAGGGTTGTGAGCCACGCCCCACTCTTTGGTAACCTTGCCAACAGACCTGGGAACAACGAAAGTAACACAAAGGGAAGCGCAAGCGCCGTGCTAAACACCAACATCCCGATGATTGGCTTTACAAACGCCGCAGCGCCAGTCGCATTTGCAGCAAGGACTAATAGGCTCCCGACAATCGGTGCGGTACACGTAAATGCGGATACGACAAACGTCAGTCCCATTCCGAGGATGCCAAGTGTTGAGCCATTTCTGGATGCACTAAGCTGCTGGATCTTAGAAGGCAAGCGGATTTCGGTGACTTCCAGCAGCGCAAGCCCAAAGACAATAAACAGACCAGTGAAGACTAGGTTGACCCAAGGATTGATGGCGAAGTCACGCGCTGCGGTTCCACCTGACAATACGGACAGCACAACCCCAAGCCCCGTAAA
>JBEEMN010000007.1:0-13667 GCA_041192625.1 Armatimonadota bacterium | reverse complement strand
GGAAATGGTGTGTACTTGGCCTGCACCACGTTCCATCAATTGCGCCTTTGCAGCAGCGAGCTGAACCTCATCCCGGGCGGTTAAGACGACTGTCGCACCAGCATCGTAGAGTGCGGCGGCGATCGCCAACCCCAATCCTCGATTGCCCCCGGTGACCAGCGCGGTCTTTCCTCGGAGGGAAAACTTTTGAATCGTAGAAATCACAGTTGTCATGTTACGCCATCAGTTGGACCGGTTCGACTTACTCCACCAGAATTCCGTAGATGACTCCAAATGCATTTCGGATGTACGATAGTGCATATGACACCGAATGCTGTTACCGATCCAAGAATCGATGTCGTCATCCTGAATCCAAGCTGCGTCCACTTCTTCCACTCAAAGGAATCGGCGCTTCGGGTCACGATTGACGATCCTGCGTATGGACCAGGTAAAACCATTCTTAGGTGTCAGGTTGCATGCGCATTTCCATGGCGCTACTCGGATAAGTGGATTGGCTTACGGGATGAGCGTGACAAGGATCTGGGGATGCTTGAAACGACGGCAGGAATGTCGCAGGAATCGCTTAATGTCCTCCAGTCCGAGCTGGACAGACGCTACTTCATTCCATCCGTTATCAGTGTAAAGCTTGCAAAGAAGGAATATGAAACGGTCACGTGGGATGTCCAGACGGACCGCGGCCCACGTACGTACCATGTTCACCAGCTGCGTGAGAATGTGCATCAACTTGATGATGGCCGGATTGTCATCACAGACCGCCATGGTAACCGATTTGCCTTTACATCCATATTGGCTGCTGACAAAGAGTCACGCGTCATACTTGAGCGAGTGCTCGGATAGGAATCCTGATGAACTACTTTGTTTACTTCCGTGATAATGGTGAAAACGGATGTTTCTTGGCAGAATCATCGGATGGCTTTCGGTACACCGACCTCGCCTATACGGGACCGCTCTTCAAGCCCACCGTTGGTAAAGAAAAACTTGTACGCGACCCATGCCCTGTTGAAGGCCCGGATGGCACATTTCACATGGTGTGGACCTGCGGGTGGTGGGAAAAGTCAATCGGATATGCATCTACGAAAGACTTCCGTACTTGGAGCAAGCAGCGCACAATTCCGGTGATGGAGCATGAGCCGACGGCTCGTAATGCATGGGCGCCAGAGGTTATCTGGGACAAAAATCGCTTAGAGTTTCGTATTTTCTGGAGCACTACGATTCCAGGGACATTTCCGGAAACGCAGATCTCCGCAGATGGTGGACTTAATCATCGTATCTACTGCACAACGACGCGGGATTTTGAAACATTCAGTCCAACCCGTTTGATGTACGATCCGGGTTACAACTGTATTGATGCGACCATAAGTCCATTCCGTGGTGGTTACTTGATGGCGATCAAAGATGAAACGCGCGAGCCAGCGGCTAAGTTCCTTCGGTCGTATACAGCGGCATCGCTCGATGGACCTTGGCAGTGCCTCACGAAAGAACCTTTTACGCCATCGTGGGTTGAAGGACCGGCGTTGATTTCTACGCACAAGGGTCTTCTGTGTATTTATGACAAGTACACGGAGGGTAAATATGGTGGCCATGTTTCTCAGGATGGCCGACGCTGGAAAGAATGTTCTTCGGAGATTCAGGTTCCGAGAGGTGCTCGTCACGGCACCCTGTTTGCACCAACTGAAAAGGCAAATGCCGCAATTCGTGCGGCATTTACCAAGTGAAGTTAGACTGTGATTGACGTGATGGTCATTTCGATATGACCACCGGGTGCATCCCAGATGACGCGGTTGCCAGTACGCTTTCCAGCGATGGCTTTGCCTATAGGCGATTGGTCAGAGACGCGTCCGAGGTCAGGATCTGCCTCAAACGGGCTTACTACCTCAACGGAGAGCTCATCTCCATCGTCATCCACTAACACAACTTTACTACCGATGTGTACGATGTCAGGATCAAGCGTGCTTGGCTCGATAATAACAGCAACATCTAGCGCATGACGAAGCTCTAAAATCCGTCCTTCCACAAACGCCTGCTCTTGCTTTGCAGCGATATAGTCGTTGTTTTCTGCCAAATCGCCATCCTCTTTCGCTTCGCGAATACGCTCAGCGATACGTGGCCGCTCTCGATGGAGCAGATCTTCGAGTTCTTCGGTCAACCTGACATGTGCGGATTGTGATATCTCGACGACTTGCTGCTGTACTGTTGTCTCAGAATCCATATTCCAGACCTCTCTTCTTGACCGGGATTGCACGTCTCATTACGACAGTGAAGCCCGGATTGTTCCCGATACCCAAAATTAGGTGCATGATATTATAGACGATGTTGGCCTCGTAGCTCAGCGGATTAGAGCATCGGTCTTCGGAACCGAGTGTCGGGGGTTCGAGTCCCTCCGAGGCCGCCTTTTCCACCCATTGTTTTGCCTGTTGCATCAGACTTCGCTAGTCGGTAGGATGCTTGCAGTCGCAACTACAAACATGGTTGCCAAAAAAGAGCACATGACCAGTACAGATCTTTTGTCAGCCTTCGGTGAAGTCATAAAGCAGCAACGCCTCGCTCTGGGCTTCAGCCAAGAAGCTTTCGCCCGCCGATGTGGCATCCACCGCACTTACATGACGCACATTGAGCGTGGGATGAAAATGCCTAGCATTGATGTTGCACAGCGACTCGCATGGGGTCTTGGGCTTGAAGTGAGCGAGCTGTTTACACAAGTCGAAGCCAAGGGAGCGACTGTCAAAGTAATCCTTGGTGAGAACGCAACCGCAAAGCCAAAAGCATAAGTTCAGGGTTGACGCCGGCAGATCAGCAAGTCCATCGCTGGTCAATATGACAGTTATCAGCAAGCTTGGAACAGAATCATCCCCTTTAGTTTAGACCTGCCTCATCTACTGCAATGAGGGCTCCCGCTGGATGGTCCGACTTTGGACCACGCGGTACAGATTGAAGAAGGATTCTGAGTGCTGGTGGTGCGATAATTGTTGTGGTGATGGACATCAATACAAGCAAAGAATAGTCCTTCTGTTGAATGGCACCAGCGGCGAGTGCACTGCCTGCAATGATGACTCCAACTTCCCCACGCGGAACCATTCCTACACCGATAATCATCGCAGAACGAACGCCCAGCGGAGCCGCTGCTAACCCCGAGCCGACCAATTTGCTGACCACAGCAACCACAACGTAAACCACGAGCAACAGTGCCGCTTGGATACTGGAAATGCTTCGTAAATCGACCATCGTGCCTGTAAGCACAAAGAAAAATGGCGTGAGAAACACAAGCAGCGGCTGAACCTGTTTCTCGATTTCTTTGCTTTGCGGATGATCAGCGAAGAGCATTCCTGCGAGAAACGCTCCCACGATGGCGGCAAGGCCAGTCATTTCAGCTGTAACTGCAAGTCCAAGACACAGAACCATCGCCATCACAAACGGACTTAACGGTCCAATACCTGTGTTGCTCCGAGATAGTCGCTTCACGATAAGGGGACCAACAGCGATAGTAAGTGTGAGGAATAGCCCTGCCTCGGCAAATGGAAGGATGAGGGCCATTGGGGATGCCCCGCCGGCAGCAAGTGCACTAACCCCCACGAGAATCAGCATCGCCAGCACATCATCGATCACTGCGGCCGCAAGGATTACTTTGGACTCCAGCAGACCGAGTGCCCCCTCATCGTGGAGAACACGCGCCGTTATCCCGGCAGATGTCGCGATAAAGCAGCAAGCTATGTAGAGATGATTGGTTGTCCCGGCACCATTCGAGCGCACGAGAAGATATGCGGCAATGAACGGAACGATTACCCCAAAGACTGCGACGCTTGACCCGAGCTTACCGACACTGAGGAGGCGCTTCAGAGGTGATTCAAGCCCGACAGTGAAAAGTAAAAATGTTGCTCCGATGGTCGAGAGTGTAGTTAGAACTGGACCTGGCTGAATCCACCCCAGACAGGATGAGCCAAGTAACACGCCTATCAATAACTCACCTACAACACTAGGTAATTTTGCAATCCGAGCTGCCGCTGCACCAATATGGGCTCCAGCAAAGACAACTAATAGAACGACCAGCTCGGACGCATGAGTCACTAATGAACGACCTTGGACAGACTGTATTCGACAATCCCCTCAGCTCCGGCGCGCTTGAGACGAGGAATGAGGTCACGGCTCGTTTTGTCCTCGACAATAATTTCGAGTGCAAATCCAGAGTCACCATAGAGGGGCGACACAGTCGGTTTTCGAAGCGCTGGTAATTGATCTACTACGCGTTGTAGATTTGACTCGGACACGTTCATTTTGAGACCAACAAGCTCACCGGCACGGAGTGCACCGGTTAGGAGCATCGCCATATTCTCAATCTGTCCACGCTTCACATCATCTGCCCAAGATGTGTGGTTGCAGACAAAGCGGGTTGTTGATGTCAATAGCGTGTCAACAATACGTAAGTTGTGCGCTCGTAAACTAGATCCGGTTTCTGTGTTGACGACGATGGCATCGGCGAGCGCTGGGACCTTCACTTCGCACGCCCCCCAAGAAAACTCAACCTTAGCGCTAACCCCGTGTTTGACCAGATAGCGCTCAGTCAGCTGAACGTATTCTGTGGCGATCCGCTTACCCTCAAGGTCCTTGATCGATTCCACACCATCGTTTTGACCAGCAGCCAAAACGACGCGAATCGGATTACGCGTTGCCTTTGAATAGGCCAGTTCACAGATTTCGTGAACATCGGCGCCGCAGTCCTCAATCCAGTCCTTACCGGTAAGCCCCGCATCGATGATGCCATCCTCGAGGTAACGAGGGAGCTCCTGTGGCCGGATGAGCGTGATACTCAGCGATGCGTCATCCACGACCGGTTGATACGACCTAGAATCGACCCGGATGTTCCAGCCAGCTTTAGCAAACAACGAAAACGTGGCGTCCTGAAGACTTCCTTTGGGTAACCCTAACCTGAGCGACATCCGAACCTCACTTACAAACCGTTAATTTACATTCATGTTACCTCAAGCCCTCTCCCACCCGGTGTGCATCGGTATAATGACACGTTATGCACCTTGACCCTCTTCGCCTTGAAAAACGAGACCGCCTCGCGGCTGCTGGACTGGATCCATTTGCACCGGAGCGCTATGAGAGAACACACGCGATCGCTGCTGTTCGGCAGGCTGGATCGGATGAAATCGGTAGCGATGTATCCGTCGCCGGACGAATCGTCTCGCAGCGTGGAAACTTCTTTGACATCATGGATGGCTCTGGACGTGGCCAGATTTATTTGGATAAAGAAGTCCTCGATGAAGGCATCATTGACATCCTGAAGACAAACCTTGATCTAGGCGACTTCGTGGGTGTCAAAGGCATCATTTTTGCGACAAAGAAAGGTGACCTCGCCGTCAAGGCTGTTCAGGTTACTCCCCTCGCCAAAGCGCTTGCGGATGCGGGTGCGGTTTTAGGCAAGGAATACCGGACACCGGATGGTGTCATCAAGCGTGCTGAGCACCTTCAGGATGCCGAAACCCGCTACCGGATGCGCTACTGTGATCTCTTTGTGAACCAGGAGGCCAGAACAGTTCTCCTGCAACGGGTCAAAATCACACGGGCTATTCGTGAGTATCTCGACACCGATGGCTACCTAGAAGTCGAAACACCTGTCTTGCACCTTGAAGCGGGCGGTGCGCATGCACGCCCCTTCAAGACGCACCACAATGCACTTGACATTGACCTCACACTGCGTATCGCATTGGAGCTCCATCTTAAACGTCTCATCGTAGGCGGCATTGACAAGGTCTACGAAATTGGCCGTGTCTTTCGCAATGAAGGCATCAGTACCCGGCATAATCCCGAGTTCTCGCTGCTTGAGCTTTACGAGGCATACACAGACCTCGATGGAATGATGGACCTGGTTGAGCGATTGTTCCGCCATATCTGCAATACGCTTTATGGATCGGACATCCTAACGACGCAGGATGGCACTGAGATTGATTTCTCCAAGCCATGGGTTCGCTTACCGATGCTCGAAGGGATTGCCATCAATGCCGGGATTCCAGCACGTGCATTTGAAACACTGGAATCGGCAAAGGCAGCCATGGAATCCGTTGGGATTGATGCATCCAAAGAAACAACCATTGGCGGAATCATCGAAAAAATCCATGAACAGTTCACGCAGCCAACGCTCATCCAGCCAACGTTCATCACAGACTTCCCGCTCGAGACAAGCCCACTTGCACGTAAGTGCCCAGGTAACCCAGCGCTTACCCGCCGTTTTGAAAGCTATATCCTGCGTCAAGAGATTGGAAATGCCTTCTCTGAAATCAACGATCCTGTTGACCAACGTGAACGCTTCCTGAACCAGGTTGAGCAGAAGGCCAGTGGAAATGTCGAAGCACAGCCAATGGATGAAGACTTTCTCCGTGCGCTGTCTTACGGAATGCCTCCAACGGGCGGATTTGGGATGGGAATTGATCGTGTTGCGATGATCTTTACTGGAGCGGCATCGATACGCGATGTCCTCTTCTTCCCTCTCCTTCGCCCGGAGCAGTTTTGAGTCTGCCTGATAAATCGCCCGTAAATGCCGCAGAGCTCTTTTCAGCGGCAACCCGCGCAGCCGCTGACATTCTGGCAAGTTCAACCGGTGTCGATGCGCTTGAGCATCTCGCTGACACAGCGTGTCGTCTTGTAGGGGCACGCTACGCAGCGATTGGCGTGGCGAACGCAGATGGCACCGGCTTAGATGAGTTTGTTGTTTCGGGAATGTCCGATGAAGCCAAGCTCCTCCTGCCAGACAAGCCCAAAGGGATTGGTCTGCTGGGATTTCTGATCAATCGACAAACGCCACTACGACTCGATGACATCAGTGCACACCCATCAAGCGTTGGATTCCCGCCAAACCACCCACCAATGAAGTCGTTTCTCGGGGTTCCTCTTTGTCACGGCGGTGTGTGTCTTGGTTCTCTCTATCTCACGGAGAAAGAGGGTGGATTTTCGGAGCAGGATGAAATCCTCGTCGATGCTCTCCGTCTGCAGCTTTGTGTTGGTATTCGAAACCTTCAAATGGTCAGACGTCAGCAAGCGTTGTCACATCGCCTGCTGACTGCACAGGAGGAAGAACGTAAGGCAACCGCCGCCGACCTCCATGACTCGCTGACACAGCTGGTATTTGCAGCCCGTGCCCATCTAGACTCGTACTGTGCCCGAACATCGACAAAGTCTGATCCAGACCTCGAGATCGCTACCAAATACCTCCGCGATGCTGGTATTGAGTGCCGGAACCTAATCAAGCGAATGCGAGTACTTGAGCTTGAGGACATGGGGTTTGTCGCCGCAATTGGACAACTGGTCGATGAAGAGCAAGCCAGAGCTGGGTGGGAAACGACAAACTTCTCCACAAATGTGCAAGATGACGACCTACACCCCATGCTCGCAGTGTCCATCTATCGTCTCGTTCAAGAAGCACTGAACAACGTTCGTAAACACGCCAGGGCGACAGCCGTGGATGTAAATGTTGAACAAGTTAGTAACAACGACCGCCGGTCTGTAACCCTGATTATCATGGACAATGGATCTGGTTTTGATGTCAATGCCGTTCACCAGTCGTTCGAACACATCGGCCTTCAAAACATGCGGGAACGTACACAGCTATTTGGAGGTTCGTTTCGAATCGAATCAGATAGTGCGACAGGAACAACCATTCGCATTCTATTGTTCCCAGATGCTATTCCAACATCATTAGGAATTTCGTGAGAGGCATCCCAGAACGGACGCCCGGTATGAAAGTGAGAGCCAAGTCATGAATCAGGTACGAGTCATTATCATTGATGATCACGCGATCTGGCGTGGAGGCCTTCGTAGTTTGCTGTCTGGGACAGAGTTTGACATTGTTGCAGAGGGTGTGGATGGACAGGATGCTGTCCCATTGGCCACGGAGCATGAAGCAGATTTGCTCCTGATGGACATCCGCATGCCCAAAACAGATGGTTTGGTTGCTTTGACGCAGGTCAAAGCACTCTTCCCCATGCTTCCCGTGATCCTATTGACAACCTACGAGAATCCGACATTCGTTGCCCGGGCGCTTGCCGGTGGTGCTGGAGGATACCTGCTCAAAGGCGTCGAACGGGATGAGCTGTTGGCAACAATGCGTGCGGTTCTTGCGGGTGATTCCACACTTAATCGTGATGACTTTCTGCGTGCACTTCGCTCAACCGGTCCGCTGACTGGCGCGAAAATGGATATTCCAGATCCGCTAACGGTTCGCGAGGAAGAAGTTCTACGGCTTGTGACAACAGGATTATCCAACAAAGAAATTGCTGCCCTGTTGTTTATAAGTGATGGCACAGTTAAATCCCATGTCGAGCATATCCTACGAAAACTAGGCGTTTCTGATCGCGCTCAAGCTGCTGTCTGGGCTGTCAGAAACGGTCTGGTCGAGTAACCCGAATACATCATCTGGCAGATGAACTTTGCACCTTGATGACTGATACTCAAGCGTGCACAATTTGTCTACATCACATGTAACCTGCCACCACTGCGGTGTCATTGGGCGTTCAAAATCTGGCCGTTCAACGCTGCCCGCTGGATGGTGGGTGCAAAACCTGAATGGTCGGGAACAAGTGATGTGTCCGCAATGTGCGCAAATTAGTATTCCATTTGTGCATAGGAGCAAACAGATGAATGTCCTCGTTGGAATTGCTGAATCGTCTGGTACTGAACCTCCGCAGTCCCTACAAATCCTGACAGACCTTGGTTTCCCTGGCTTGAAATTGGACTTGGTCCACGTCATAGCACCACTGGTTGTCGCGGGATTCCCAACAGAGGTTGTTACCGCAGCTGAAGCTGTGATGTGGAACAGCGAAAACGAGTCGGCTGCAGCTCTCAGTTTTATGGAGTCTCTGTCACAAGGCATGCTTGCAGCTGGAGATACGGTAAATCAAGTGGGCGTACACGTGCTCGATGGCGCTCCCGCATATGAGATCCTACACTTTGCTGATGCAAATGCGACTCAGTTGGTTACTGTCTGTGCTTCGACGAACTCACCTATTGAGTCACTGTTATCAGGCTCGGTTGCACGCAATGTGACAAATAATGCTCATCAAAGTGTCCTGATTGGACGCCCTCGGCATCAGACCGGAAAGCTCCGCGTTGTTCTGGGTACTGACCATTCCGATTATGCAAACACCTGCATCGAGCAGTTCATCGGATGGAGCCCTCGGGGAATTGAAAGTATCTCCGTTGTGACAGCCTACGAAGACACTCTGTTGCGCTCTCGAGCCGCGGATATCGGAGTGTCTGGTATCAGCGCGGCGGATGCCGTCAGAGATGCTATCTCTCTTCGTACAACATCTGTTGCCAAGCGCCTAAAGTTAGTCAGCCCCAAAACGCACGCGTCCGTCCTTGTTGGTTCGCCAGCAGCGGCAATTCGCCAGGTCGCTGAAGAAACAAACGCAGATGTCATCATCGTTTGTGCAAAGGGCCACTCAATGCTTGAGCGATTGACCATTGGTTCAACAAGCTTGTCATTAGCGATTGATGCCCCATGCTCGGTGCTGGTCTTACGCCACCACTAACCAAAGCAATGGGCCCATTTGGTTTGTTTGGAAAAACATTTCCAAGTCGATGTTGCCAATCACGAGAAAACATATCCTCCGGTGTGACTTGATAGAATAGAAACTCCGGAGGATACAATTTTGGCATTAGGCATCGGTATCGTAGGACTTCCAAATGTTGGTAAGTCAACACTCTTCAATGCAATTACGAAGGCTGGTGCACTGGCTGCCAACTATCCATTTGCGACGATTGACAAAAATGTAGGTGTGGTTGCGGTGCCTGATGCGCGCCTTGAACCACTGCAGAAACTTTACGCAAAAGGTGACCGACTCCCTCAGATCATTCCAACGAGTGTCGAATTTGTCGATATCGCCGGTCTGGTTCGTGGCGCCCACAAAGGCGAGGGACTCGGAAACCAGTTTTTAGGGAATATTCGGGAAGTCTCGGCCGTTGCACACGTTGTCCGCTGTTTTGTTGATGACAATATTGTTCACGTCGAAGGCCGCGTCGATGCCATGGATGACCTCCTTGCCATTAATACCGAGCTTGCGCTTTCTGACCTGCAGACGCTTGAAAAGCGCGTTGACAGAATCCGTAAAAACGCAAAGACGGTAAAGGAAGACAAAGAGCTTCTTGAGGTTGTTGAGGGTCTTCTGCCTCACTTGAACGAAGCTCTACCAGCACGCACATTTACATTTCACGACCCAGTCGCCCTCGCGCGTGCTCACAAAGAACTTCGTCTCCTTACCGCCAAACCGGTCATCTATGTAGCGAATGTTGCAGAAGAAGATCTCCCAGATGGTGGAAAAAACCCACATGTGGCGGCACTTCGCGAATACGCAAAGACTGAGAACGCAGACATCTGTGTTATCTGTGCAAAGATTGAATCTGAGCTCTCAGAGCTTGACACAGATGAAGCCATGGAATACCTGGAAAGCCTGGGCCTTACTGAACCTGGTCTAAACCGTCTCATCAGAATCGGCTACCAAGTGCTTGGCCTACGAACCTTTATCACCGCTGGCGATAAAGAAACCCGTGCTTGGACAATCGTTGCTGGTGACAAAGCTCCTGCAGCCGCTGGTGTTATTCACACCGACCTCGAACACGGATTCATCCGGGCTGAAGTTATAAGCTGGGACAAGCTTGTGGAAGCAGGCTCTATTCCCCATGCCCGTGATCGGGGCTGGGTACGAACCGAAGGTAAGGATTACATCGTGCAGGACGGTGATGTCATGAACATCCTCCACAGCGGATAGACATTCACTGCGAAGGACAACAACAAAACACTCAGACCGATTTCGGTACTGAGTGTTTTTGTTTTGAGAATCAGAATCGAATGTAATTCACCAAATGGTGCACTACCCCCATCGGTCTGGCTTCAGCTGATGGATATCAAATCGGGTTGGCGTCCCGGTTACGATATTCATGACGAGCTCACCTGTTACGGGACCTAAGGAAAGCCCCATCATCGAGTGGCCAGTCGCAACAACAACGTTCTTCGTATCCAGTTCTCCGATGTACGGTAAGCCATCAGGTGAGCATGGGCGTAGGCCACTCCAAACTGGTACCAGAGCATCCAACTTGTCACGATATGCGGGAAAGAACTGTTGTACAGACTTTCGAATACCATTCACCCGATTCTGATTGACCGTTAGGTCATCGCCGGCGATTTCCATTGTGCCACCGATGCGTAATCGGCCTCCCATGGGAGTCACAGCAACCCGGGCTTCGACCAGAATAGAGCAGATTTCAGGAAGCTGAACCGGGTGGTCGATGACAAAGCTATAGCCCTTTCCACCTTGCATCGGCATTCTGACACCGAGTGCCTCAGTGAGATGCGGGCTCCATGTTCCACCAGCGATGACCACTTTACCGGCACTCAACTGTGATGACTCCGTGTGGACACTGACTCCGGATGTGGATGTCTGTATCGATGCAACCCGGGTACTCCAGTGGAAAGTGACACCTTTGGCGAGCAAATAGGAATGTAGCTTATGAAGGAGCTTGTCTGGTGAGAGGTGCGCGTCCTTTGGAAAGTAGACACCGCCAGCAACATCCACATCCAATGCCGGATCCAATGCCTGGACCTGCGCCTTATCCAGCTTGGTGGCTGGAACTCCCAGCGCTACCGCACGATCAGCAAATGCGTACTCATGGTGGAGCGCAGCTTCCGTCTTGCACAACATCGTAAGTCCGCGAAGCGTTAGATCAAAGCCGCCATCGATGTCATCATCCAAAGCAACATAAAGTTCGCGCGAGCGCAGGTTAAGATCACGTAGAAGATGTACACAACGATCAACATGCTCCGTCGTGCAGCTGCGCATAAACTTGATGCCCCAGTCGACAAGGCGATGATCAGCACGTACTTTGACTCCAAAAGGGCTTTGTTTATCCGGAAGCATCCGGAGTCCATACTCAACCATCCCAGGTGCGGCCAATGGTACGAAATGGCTTGGAACAATCATTCCAGCGTTACCACTACTGCAACGCTCACTCGCAGGCTGTCCGTCATCTATTACCGTAACACTTAGCCCAGAGCGAACCAGAAAGTATGCTGATGACAGCCCGACAATACCCGCACCGACAACAATCACATCGCTATTCACTGACAATCCCCCAGCCAAGGTCATCTGTAGGATCGATACTCAGCTCACCCCTTGCGGTTACAAATGCCGTTCCGGTGATGGTAGGTATTACACCGCCATCTGGATGCGAGACCACCTGCCCTATAAACACCGAGCCAGTGACAGATTCTTGTCGATATAACGCTCCATCATGAAGTTTCCCCAATGCGTGTAACCAGGCAAGCTTTGCACTCGTGCCTGTTCCGCAAGGCGACCTGTCATATTGTCCGCCTGGACACAACACAAAGTTCCTTGAGTCATTCCCTGGCACTTCTGGTGCGGCAAAGAGTTCAACATGATCAACACTTGGGTCAACTTGCCGGGAGGCAAGAAGAACCGCTTCGCAATACTGTGTCATTGCACGGACATCAAGCATAGAAATGCCGTTACTCCATGGATGATCCGTAATCAGGAGAAATGTGTTTCCACCGTACGCAACCGCGCCGGTAACGGCACCGATGCCAGGTACCGCAATGTCAAGGCTCTCACTTATCAGGTACGAACGGACATTGGTAATCGCCACGCTCTTATCAGCATTTCGTGAGGCCGTCACGATTCCGACTGGTGTCTCAATGACAACTGTGTCAGGGAGGTCAGGTAGCGATGCAACAACACCAATCGTTCCATGACCGCACATCCCCAACAAGCCAACATTATTGAAGAAGATCACACCCAAGTTGGCATCCGGATGCGATGGTGGCACGAGAATCGCCCCAACAAGCACATCATTGCCGCGAGGCTCATTTACAATCGCACTGCGGTAGTGGTCAAAATCACGTGCAAAGACCGTAGCCTGCTCGGCAACAGTCCCGCCACCAAGATCTGGGAAACCATGTGTCACAAGGCGCGTAGGCTCACCACCTGTGTGCGAATCAATGAACGAAAGTAATATCACAGCTTTACAGGTTTCCCTATCAGCTTATTCACAAAGAAATCGGTCCTTCGGCGGCGTCCATAAGGAGACTCAGCAGCACCATGATCGCTCCCCGGAATCACCAGAAGGTCGAAGTCCTTGTCTGCCTTTATCAATGCATCCACGACTTGCATCGTCGATGCGGGATCCACATTGTGGTCAATTTCCCCGACAACCAACATCAGGTCGCCGGTTATCTGATGAGCAAATTCAACATTGCTGGACAAGCGATAGGAATCATCAACGGGATAGCCCATCCAAAGCTCATTCCACCAGGTCTTATCCATTCGGTTATCGTGGCAGCCACAGTCTGCAACAGCAGCTTTGTAAAAATCACCATGCCAGATAAGCGCAGCGACGGCATTTTGTCCACCCGCTGAACCACCATAAACCCCCACACGCGAGGTGTCGACACTGGAATCCTTCGCCGCGAGTGCCTTTATCCATGCAACCCGGTCGGGGAATCCACCATCACGTAAATTCTTGTAACAGACATCATGAAAGGCCTTACCCCTCCAATTCGTCCCCATACCATCGAGCTGAACGACAATGAACCCCTTGTCAGCAAGTTTTTGCATATAGCCCATGTGGTCAGACCAGGCTTTTGCAACATAGTGATCCTGTGG
>JBEEMN010000006.1:0-14074 GCA_041192625.1 Armatimonadota bacterium | reverse complement strand
GTCTCGATATGAAGATCCTCGTGATCGGTGGTGGTGGACGCGAACATGCCATCTGCTGGAAGCTTGCGCAATCCAAGGATGTCCATAAAGTTTATTGTGCACCCGGTAATGCGGGGACGACGGCTGTTGCTGAAAAAGTTGACATCGCGGTGACCGACATTGCCGGCCTTGTCCAGTTTGCACAGCACCAACAAATAGACCTTACGGTTGTCGGCCCGGAAAAGCCTTTGATTCTCGGCGTCGTGGATGCCTTTGAAGCGGCTGGACTGCGGATCTTTGGTCCAACGGCCGAAAATGCCCAGCTCGAGGGGTCAAAGGTGTTTTCAAAGCAGCTGATGAAGCAAGCTGGTGTTCCTACCGCACCGTTTGAGGTGTTTGAGACCGCAGCTGATGCGCTCGCTTACCTCGCGGCTGCAACGTTTCCGATTGTCATCAAAGCGGATGGCGATGCTGCAGGAAAAGGCGTCGTCGTGGCGGCAAGTCTTGAAGAAGCTCAGGATGCCATCACACGCATCATGGTAACCCGCGAGTTTGGTGCAAGTGGTGACAAGGTTGTCATTGAAGCCTGTCTGAACGGGCCCGAAGCAAGCCTGATGGCTTTTGTAGATGGCGACACGGTTGTTCCGATGCTCCTTGCGCAGGACCATAAGCGTATTGGCGAGGGTGACACAGGGCCTAACACGGGCGGTATGGGAGCCTACGGTCCAGTACCGGGAATTTCTCAAGATGAAATCAACGCCATGTGCGATGCGATCATCAAACCAGTTGTCCGTGCCATCAAATCAACCGGGATTCCGTACCGCGGCGTATTGTTTGCTGGCATTATGTTGACTCCTGATGGACCGATGTGCCTTGAATACAATTGCCGCTTCGGTGATCCCGAGACGGAAATCGTGCTTCCTTTGCTTGAAACTGATTTGGTCGAAGTCATTAATGCATGTGTGGATGCGCGTCTTGACCACATTGATGTCGTGTTTTCCCGGCGCAGTGCCGTTACCGTTGTTCTCGCAGCGCATGGTTATCCAGGGGCTGTTCGGACAGGCGATGTCATTTCGGGCTTGGAAGACGCTGTAAAACTTGATGCAGTTGCAGTGTTTCACGCTGGTACTCGCTTGGCCGAGGATGGCACCGTTCACTCGAGTGGTGGACGTGTCCTCACGGTTACTTCAACGGGTGACAGCTTCGAGGAAGCCCGTGAGCGGGCTTATGCAGCACTTGATCGTATCCACATGGACGGTGGTCAATTCCGCCGGGATATCGGCTGGCGCGCTGCTCAAGAAGGCTAATGTCATGAACGTTCACGCACGGGCACATTCGCACAACGATTACGAACATACGCGGCCACTGGTTGATGCGTTAAATGCCGGATTTGCATCCGTCGAAGCAGACATCTACCTCGTTGATGGCAAGCTTTTGGTCGCTCATGACCGTAAAGATGTACGTCCAGAACGAACGCTCGAGGCACTCTATCTGAGACCGATGATGGAGCGGATACAGCGAACGGGGAGTGTTCAGCCAGGAATCTCGACCTTTCAATTGATGATTGACATCAAGGCAAATTCCACCGATGTCCTTCCAATCCTTGACCGGGCACTGAAGCCATATGAACGCTGTCTCAGCCATGGGAGTAGTACGGAATACTTTCCGAATGCATTGGAAATCATCCTTTCTGGCGATAGACCGACACGCCAGCTGGCTGCAAGACGTGAGCGAAACATCTTTGTGGATGCACGGGTAGATGATCTGAAATCTCCACAGCCGGGTGTGTTTCGGATGGTCAGCGAAGCCTGGCTTTCGCATATTCCATGGTTTGGAAGCGGTCTCATCTCACGGCAGCATAGGGCGTGGTTATCAGACTATGTGCGTCGCGCAGATGACCTCGGAATCAAATCCAGATTTTGGGGCTTACCTGATACGCCAGCAGGTTGGAGAATTCTGGATGCTGCCGGTGTGAGCTGGATAGGCACAGACAAACTTGACGTATGTGCCGCCTGGATGGCAGCGAGGGGACTGTAATGGATTCCATTTCGATTTCTGGTTTTGGATATAAAGTCGATGTCTCCCTCCGTGGTGGTGGGTTACAAGGACTATGGCTGGATGGCCACCCGATCACGACATCATATGTTGATTTCGATAACCGGATCGGTGCCGAGGGAGATATCCTTGCGCCGTTTCCGGGGCGAATCAACAAAGGGTGTTACCAGTTTGATGGCAAGGACTATGCACTGACCTTGAATGAGCGTTCCGGGGTTCATGCGATCCATGGTTTTGTGCGCTCACTGCGCTGGGATGTTGTTACGCAATCAAACACAGAAGTTGTGGTTGGTGTTCAGACAGAACCTGTTGTCGGGTATCCGTTCGCCTTACGCTTACAGCTCAAATACACGATCACTGAAACGGGCTTGGAAGTCACAGCAAATGTTGAGAATCTCTCGCAGGAATGTGCGCCGTTTGCGATTGGATTTCATAGTTACTTTGTCGCCGGGGATGATTTTGTCGATACGTGTTCGTTGACTGTTCCCTTTGACAGAGTACTTGAGTTCGAGGAACTGATTCCTACGGGGACGATTCTGGATGTTGCGGATGCAAGCATTGATTTCAGAAGTGCCCGTGTCATCGGAGAACAGGTAATCGACAACTGCTTCGTATCGCCAAACGGCACCAAGCCTGTCGTTTGTCTAACTGGGAAAGACTTGAAAGTTGAAGTTTGGATGGATGTGGATGCGTATCCAAACTGTGTGCTCTTCACCGGGGATACGCTGGTTGAAGGACGGAAGCGTCGGGCGCTTGCAATTGAGCCGATGAGCTGTGCATCCGATGGCTTTAACCACCCTGAGTGGGGACTCACGAGGCTGTCAACAGGGGATGTCTGGGTTGGGACATGGGGTGTGCGGGCAACGACGCTGAATGGTTTAGGAAGCTAGAGTAAAGTATGTCTATTGATGCATTGTCTGCCATAGATGGCCGCTACGAAACAAGTGTTGCGCCGCTGAAAGAGTATCTCTCCGAAGTTGCTTTGATTCGTGCTCGTGTCACGGTTGAGGTTGAGTGGCTGATTCATTTGGCATCCGAACCTTCCTTACCAACGATACGCAGAATGCATGCTGGTGAGATTCAGCTCCTACGAAACCTTGCAGGCAGCGTCAACAACGAGTCGGCAGCAGGCATCAAGGAAATCGAGCGGACGACCAACCACGATGTAAAGGCTGTTGAATACTGGATCAAGCGTAACCTCGCCGGGACATCCCTAGAAGACTTGTCTGAATGGGTTCACTTCGCATGTACATCCGAGGATATCAATAACCTCTCTCATGCACTGATGCTGCAAGGAGCAATCGCGAATGTGATGCTTCCGAAGGCCGAAGAGGTTGTCGGCAAGGTCCGTAGCCTTGCGGGACCGCTCCTCGATGCCCCTTTGCTTTCCCGAACCCATGGTCAGCCCGCAAGCCCAAGCACGCTTGGTAAAGAACTGGCTGTGTTTGTGCATCGGTGGAACCGACAGCTCACACAGATCAAGTCCATCCCATTCTTAGGCAAAATCAACGGTGCGGTTGGGGCATTCAATGCACATGTGGTTGCATTCCCGGATGCAAACTGGCCAGACATCGCCGAGCGCTTTGTCACAGGACTTGGCTTGACCTATAACCCGTTGACAACGCAAATTGAATCCCACGATTATATGGCTGAGCTGTTCCACGCATGGTCGCGATTCCTGACAATCCTCCTCGATTTTGACAGGGACATCTGGTCTTACATCAGTGTGGGGGTCTTCCGTCAAAAGACGGTAGCAGGAGAGATCGGATCGAGCACGATGCCGCATAAGGTCAATCCCATCGACTTTGAAAACAGCGAAGCAAACATCGGGCTTGCGGTCAGTTTGTTCGAACACCTTGGTGCGAAGCTCCAAGTCTCACGTCTTCAGCGCGACCTAAGTGACTCCAGTGCAATCCGGGCTGTCGGTACTGCGTTTGGGCATGCCTTGCTGGCTCTGGTTGCTGCGGGACGTGGCATCGGAAAACTTGATGCTGATCGAATCTTTATGCTGGCCGAGCTGGATCGAAACTGGGAAGTGCTAGCGGAGCCTATCCAAACCGTGATGCGTGTCGAGGGGCTTGACCGTCCTTACGAGCGTCTCAAGGAGCTAACACGGGGTCAGCGTGTCGATGCAGCAGGCATGCTTGCATTCCTTGATACGTTGGAGTTGTCGGAGGATGCCCTTGCTCGTCTCAAAGCGCTGCGTCCGGAAACGTACATCGGTATTGCGCCGCAGCTCGGTGCTGCTGCCCTCGAGGAAAACGGGTAACGTGCGCCAGTATCTTGGTCTGATTGCCGGATGCGTCCTTGTAGTCATGGGCACGGCTTTTCTCCTGAGCCCGGCGACGCGGGTCTATGGAGTGATCGTCATTGTCAGCGGCATTGTCGGAGTTTGGTACGGGATTGTCACACTTCGGCAGTCCCGCCAAGATAAGTATGACCTCTCAAAGTTGTTTGAAGGGGATCCGATGCCGGAAGGTGGTGAGCAAACGCTCCCTGACAAATCCGGCTACTGTAGCGTGTGCGGCGCATTTATAGCATCCCCGTACAAACCATGTCCTAAGTGTGGTGCGGCACTTTAAACACTTTTTAGGAGAGTGGGCGAGTCTTACCTGCCTTAGAACTTCCAAAAACTTTGTAGTACGGTAGACCGCGTGATCAATGTCCGGTTTGGTCCATCCAGAGGGTCGACGCGGGACAGAATAACAAGGGCGCGAAACGTTAGGTGTCTTCCAGCGGTCCGCTCATATCCAATCGCTGACTCAAATTTTGACAGTGGCTGGTTTCGATAGTCCCACCGCTTTACAGCAGCGTAAAGCCCTTCGCGGGCTGAAATACCCATACGTCCATCTACATAAAAGCCCCAAACAGGAGCATCTTCGTCAGCGCCAAACACGACTTCACCGCGTGCTGCATACTTACCAACAAAGTATTGCGCATCGGCTGCAAATCTGGACTTCACAATGGTCGGAGATTCCTGTGTGCTGCCGGAAAGGAAGCTCTGTGCAAACGGCCCATTGTCCGGTAAGCGACCTGTTAGCATCGAGCCACCAATTTGTATTCGCCCTGATTGTGTTAGAAAATGCCTGTCAAGTCGCGCCGAGAGGACTGTCTTCGTATATGCATGGTCGGCATTTGGACCAGTGCCGGTTGTGATGCTCCCCGCATAGTGGAACGGGCCGAACTCTCCTTCAATCATCGCCCCACGGTCTATACGGATTCCGATGGATTCGCTGTAGAGACTTGTGAAGGGATGCATCGATGTGTCGTACACCGCGGACAAACCGAAAGGCAGAACAAACTGTCCTGCACGTGCAGTTGCTGTGGCTCCTGGCAGCTCAAAGCGGTAATGCCCATAGAGCTCGGATGTCACAACACGATCTGTTGTACTGTTGGATTCCCGAACAAGCTGCAGGCGGATACCACCCTGCTCGTTGCCAGATTTTGGGTTTGCAACAATTCCATCAATCGTAAATCGGGCACCAGCCAACGCATCCACTGGAGTAGGAAAGTGACCATCCACAGCCCTGAAGTCCAGCGACAAATCGGTCAGGAGATTGAATTTTCGTTTGAAGTAGGGAACCGGTGAAAACAAGTCTGGGTGACGCGTACTTGTGGCTGGAAATGCCAGAGATGGCACCTCGCGCTTGGTGTCCGGTGGTGGGTAAAGCGCAAAGTAGTTTGGCCGCTCGGGCGGTGGTGGAGGCGCTGAAAAAGCTGTCGCAGGGACCATCGCAAGTACGGCCATGACTGCCAGTCCGCATGGAGCCGATCGCCCTTGGGTTGTGTTCACGTTGGAATAGACACTCCAACCTCGCCGGAGGTTTCACACATCCTTTAATGCATCCAACGTGGTACACTGCCAAGCCAAAATTAGCCGTACACTCGGGAGGAAATCGATGCCAAAGCCCATCGTAGCAGTAGTTGGCCGACCGAATGTCGGCAAGTCCACTTTATTCAACCGCCTTACAGGGCGACGTATCGCCATTGTCGAGGACACCCCTGGCATCACCCGAGATCGCCTCTACGCAGATGGTGAATGGAACGGTCGAGAGTATACCCTCATCGATACCGGCGGTATTTCTATGGATGCTGAAGACCCTATGCAGGTTCAGATCCGGATTCAGGCCGAAGTCGCGATGGAGGAAGCGGATGTCATTCTCATCGTCTGTGATGCGACACAGGGCGTAACACCCAACGACATCGAACTTGCCAACCAGCTCCGGCGAGCGCAAGGGACCCCGATGTTCCTCGCCATTAATAAGGCCGACAACGTAAAACGGGCCCAGGATTCATCCGAGTTCTATTCTCTTGGACTTGGCGAGATTTATCCGATCAGTGCGCTTGGTGGTCGTGGTGTTGCCGACTTGCTCGATGACATCGTGGAAGCATTTCCAGCGATGGTTCCAGAGCCACAGATCGAAAGTGATGTCGTTCGCATCGCGCTCGTCGGACGGCCAAATGTTGGCAAGTCATCGATGTTGAATGCGATTCTTGGTGAAGAGCGTGCGATTGTAAGCCCTGTTGCGGGTACGACACGTGATGCAGTTGATACTCCATTCGAATGGGAAGGGCGAAAAATCGTACTCGTTGATACCGCAGGAATCCGCCGCGCTGGGAAAATCCAAGGGACGGTTGAGTATTACTCTGTGCTCCGAGCAACGCGTGCAATCGAGCGCTGTGATGTTGCGATCACCGTCGTCGATAGCATCGAAGGTCTCCTCGATGGAGACAAGCGCGTCGCTGGTTTCGCACATGAAGAAGGCAAAGCGGCCGTTATTGCTGTCAATAAGTGGGATCTTGGACGTGCGAAAGCCTTGGCAACTTACCCGCAAAAGGCACCGATGACCGCTGTCACGCAGCACATTCGCGATGAAATGCCTTATGTCAGCTATGCACCTGTCGCGTTCTGTTCGGCAAAAGCCTGCAGTGGAATCGGTCCGCTGATTGAAGCATGTCTTGATGCGGCAGATGCGAACGCGATGCGTATCACGACTGGCGAACTGAACCGTATTTTCCGTGATGCGGTGGATGCACGACCAACCAGCCATAAGGGCCACACGTTGAAGCTTCGCTACGCAACGATGGTTTCGGTTAAGCCTCCGACGATCATCCTAAAGGTCAATGATCCTGAAAGTCTGCACTTTACGTATCTGCGATATTTGGAGAATCAGCTACGTAAACATGTCGCGTTCCAGGGAACTCCTGTAAAGATAATTGCGCGTAAGTCCAATGCCAAGGACGAAGATTAATGCGTAAATGGGGGATCATCCACACGAATGATTTTCATGACCGGCTGTCCCCCAACGCTGCCAATCGCCTTGTCGGGATAGTTGAATCATGCCCGTATCCACACCTTGTCTTGGATGCGGGAGATTGTATAAAAGCGGGAAACCTTGGGGCAAGTATTGGACAGGAACGCATTTGGAACGAAATGCGCCGTGTTGGCTATGATGCCATCACTGTTGGAAATCGGGAAACACATCCGATGCTATCCGTGGTTCGTGGGAAGCTCGCGGGAGCGCCTTGCCCGGTTCTGTCTGCAAATCAGGTTACTAAATCCGGAACCGCTTCTCTACCTTTCACATCACACATCTGCGTAGAGAGGGCTGGTCTAAAGATTGGTGTCATAGGGGTTACCGTACCGATGGTTACCCGACGTTCCAAAATGTCCATCGCTTGGGATACGGTATTCGAACCTCCCATCGAAACAGTCAAGACCATTGCACAAACCCTTAGAACACAGGTTGATGTTCTGATCGCACTGACACATATTGGAATCGCCGCAGACAGAGCATTGGCAGAGGCTGTGCCCGATGTTGATGTTATTGTAAGTGGCCACTCGCACAGGCTTCATACAGAACCCGAAGTGGTGAATGGTATTCCGATATTGCAAGCAGGATCGTTTGGAAGATTTGCCGGAATGGCCGTGTTTGAAGATTCAGTTCTTGTGGATTATTCGATGATTGCATTGGATGGTACAGAATGAGTATGGGGTGGGCTGAAACTACGCTATCTTGCTGCGTTTGTGGCACGCGTGGCGCAAAGCATTGGCGTCTGGCTGGTGACCACCTGCTGGGTGGACCGCGCTGCTTTCATGCCGTCAAGTGCATCCGCTGTGGAACCGTACGGCTAGATCCGCGGCCATCCCATGAAACGATGGCCAAGCATTATGCGCCGGTCACCTATGCGCGAGCCGAGGGGGATGCTGGCGACAGTGGTCTAAACACCCGCCTTCAGTACGCAGCCGACCGTATAGCCAAGCGGATCCTTAAGACGGCAGATCGGGAGTGTGGTCGTTTTCTCGATGTTGGCTGTGGAGATGGACGGGTAATGGCTGCCATGCAGCGCTCTGGTTTTGATGTGAATGGAATCGAAACCGACACTGTCGCCGCCGAGCTGGCATATGGCCGGACTGGTGTCAATCCTTTCATCGGCGACTTACATTCCTTTGAAACAAGTGAACACTTCGATGTCATCTCGTTTATCCACTGTCTTGAACATGTCGGTAATCCTCGGGAAGACCTTGAGCGCGCCTATACGCTTCTTAAGCCCGGTGGAATTCTGTACATCGCGGTGCCAAATGCGGGCTCCCTTGAATCAAGCCTCTTTGGGTCCTGTTGGTATGCACTCGATTTGCCCCGGCACTTCTGGGGGTTTAACCCTCGCTCGCTGCAGCGCATCATCGAGGAATCAGGGTTTTATCTGAAAAGTACTCATTTCCAGCCGTTGGTGAATAGTCTGCAATCGCTTCGTTATGCGATGCGCGCGGTATCCGGGCGGCCCCTCGGTGACAATGATGATCCGGGCTCTGGAGTGACGGACAAGGATGGAAGCCTAAGAACCAAGCTCTTCATCGGTCAGCAGCGCCTATCCGATATGCTCGGGGATGTCATCCAGGGAGAAGTGATGGAGCTTGCAGCACAAAAGCCTGCGTAGGTACCGGATATACAGCCAATGATACTGATAAGTCTAATTGCAATCCTGACATGGTCGTTTTCAGCCATCGGGGTCGGCCGTCTCTTGGTACCGTCGTGGGCGTGGCGGCCGTTTGAGCGAACTGCAATTGCATGGACCGTTGGAACGGGTTTGCTTCCACTTGCAGTGATGGCGATTGGGCTTGCAGGTCAAGCGAGGCCGATGGCAATCTGGGGGACTATTTGCGCCATTGGAGTCGTCTCTTGGCTGGTCGGCTTAACTCGTGAGAAACCTCAGCTGAAAGTCAGTCTTCCAAAGCTTAATCTTCATGGAGGCTTAGCGCTTGGCCTGGTACTGATTGTGGTCCTAACCGCTGGTATCGCAGCCGCAGCACCTCCAGGGACGCTGGAATGGGACACGCTTTCCTACCACTTTGCTGTCCCCAAAGCGTGGCTTAGAGCTGGACGTATCCACTTCATTCCCTACGATCATCACTCGAATTTTCCTTTCACGATGCAGCTCGGTTACATGACGATGCTGTCGGCAGGAAGCGAAGCTGCAGCAAAGTGGCTGCACACACTCTGCGGACTTGCGCTTGCCGTTAGTGTGTATGCAACAACACGAAGACTGCTTCCGTCAGCCAAAACTGCGCCACTGATTGCTGTCCTCGTTCTTCTTGGGACACCGATGGTGTTTTGGGAAATGACTGTTGCCTACGTTGATGTCGCAACAACATTGTTTGCATGGATGTCATTGTCGATTCTCTTGTTGCTTTCAAGTACCGAAGGGCAGGAATCGCCATCGGTGCCACTGAGAATGCAGATGTTAGTCTTAAGCGCTGTCTTGATGGGATGTGCACTTGGAACGAAAATGACAGTTTTGCTGTTCTGGGGCATGATCATTGTCGGCATGCTTGTATACGGATTCTTTGTTCGGCGAAAGCAATTCGAGATTGCCATCAAACATGCGGGTCTGTGGGGCGGAATCGCTTTGTTGGTTGGGAGCCCATGGTACATCAAGACATGGTTATACACAGGTAGCCCGGTTTACCCGTACTTCTATGGAATTTTTGGTGGCAAGTATTGGACTGCAGAGCATGCAGCTCGTTACGCTGCAGATCAGGCGGCATTTGGTCTTGGAAAAAAGCCTGTTGATGCACTCCTGGCGCCGTGGAATCTGCTTAATGAAGCACTGCTTGTTGGTCAACGTCCGTGGATTTTTACTGAATACGTCCAGTTTGGTCTTGCACCAACCGTTGTGATCGGTCTGGTTGCCTTGCTGTGGATTCGTCCAAAACTCCGTTACGAGGCCATTGAAATTCTGATGTTTGGTCTCGGTATTGGGGCGAGCTGGTTTGTCCTGATGCAGCAGACGCGCTACTTATTACCAGGACTTCCATGTGCTGCTGTCGGATGTGCTCTCGCATTTGCTGGCGCTCGAAAGTCGTTCAAGCTCACCTTTGCCGCTGTTTCGGTAATTTGTCTTCTATGGACACTTTCGCTGGGTATCCCACTTGCATCAGATGGTTGGTCGACCATCGTTGGTGCAAAATCACGTCAGGACCAAGTTACCCGACGTCTTGGACCACTTGGTCAGGCATCCTTCTGGATCAATGAAAACACATCGCACTCAGCAAAGGTTGTGTTGTTTGATGAGGTTCGCGGATATTACATCGACCGCGAAGTTCTCTGGGGTGAACCGAATCATGCTCACGAGCTTCTGCCATGGAAGACTTATTCAGATTCCGCGGCCCTTGCCACAGATTTGAAGCGAAGAGGTTTTACAACCATCTTGATAAACACTGCCAACCGCGGAGCAGATAAAGGCTCTGTCTCAGGGGGATGGCGGGAGCTTGTAGACGGGGCAATAAACACCGGTCAGTTCACACCGCTGGCTACCTTTGGCAGGGAAGGCAGGGAAACCGTTGTCTATGGCATCAACATCCAGTAGCAAACAAATCCCAACACATGCAGTTCTTGGTGTGCTGGCCTTCTTAGTGTCCGTCTTGTTTGCGGCAATGGTTCCATTTGGCAATAATCCAGATGAATCTGCGCACTGGGATAACATTCGCCTGATCAGCGCGACAAAGCGTCTGCCAGTCTTTGTCCCTCCGCCTGGCAGAGCACCTCTCCCCGAAAACGTCCTCAGCTCTATCCAGCGTGCCACTGGGATGACCGAGCTTCCGGAAGGTGCGCTTAGCCGGGATGAAGCCCATCAGCCACCGTTTTACTACTTGCTCGCAGCGATTCTCAAAGTGCTTGGTGGTGACTTTCTGGTTATCCGCCTCCTGTCGGCTGTCCTTGCCGGACTGACTGTTGCTTATTGTTGCAAGTGGATTGGTACAAATTTCGGTGATGACTATGTGCGCCCCCTCGGAGCATTTCTGTGTGTGCTCCCGGTACAAGTTCAGCTTGGTGGGGCTGTGTCCAACGATGCGCTGACCCACTTGATCTGTGCGATTATCATCGGTGAAGCGCTTACGGTCATCAGAAGCAACGATATACAGCTGCGTGCTCTTCTTGTTTTAGGAGCGGCAATCACTGTCGGACTCTATACAAAGCTAACCGTCCTTCAACTCTTGCCGTGGTTGGTAATTGTGGCTGCCGTTTACAAGTTCAAGACTACGGGACTGACGGTGAAGTTTTGTAGCCAATTCGCCATGATGCTTGTTGGGGTTGGAATATTGACTGCCCCAATGTGGCTGCGAAACCTCAGTCTCTATGCGGATCCACTTGCGCGCACCATTTACGTTGCGACCGGACCAAACTTCAGCCCAGCTGATATCGAGAAGGTTGCGGGATGGTCCCATGCAGATTACATCCGGCAAGTCGCTGTGAGGTCTCTTGCATCGTTCTGGTATTTTGTTCACCCAAACACACCGCTAAGCAGATTCGCGGGGGAGCCGCTGCCATTTGTTGGCATCATGTTTGTCATCACGCCCGCATTAGTAGGAATCATTCGCGCATTTCGTGATCCACAAAACCGTGTGAATGTCCCCTTAATGGGCGCATTACTCCTTGTTCCAATCGTGATAATGCCGTTTTACTATGCCTTCATCTCCCAGGTTTTCCAGGCACAGGGACGATATTTTCTCCCGGCACTCCTTCCAATCTCTGTGCTAACGATTGTCGGATGGAAGCATCTATCAAAGCTGCAGTGGTTAGCCTACACTCCTGCTCTGATTTTGGGGCTCCTGACCATCAAGCAGGTCCTCGGTGGAGGGTTTGCATCCCAATGAAGCAACGTAGCAATGTTTTGATGGTGGTTTTGATCAGCATTTACATCGCAATTGGCTTCCAGTGGCTAAGTGCGACACCACTCCAAGGGATACAACTCCCTGATAATTTACCGGCATCGATGGCAAATGAGACCCGTTTGTACGGACTCGGCCCGGATGAAAAAGAACATCAGATTTACATAGAATCCATCGCAGCTGGAAAAGGCATTCCGAAGCCATCACCAGATCGCAGAACAGATCCTGAGCAGTATGTGTCCTACCAGGCACAGCACCCGCCACTTTTCTATGCCGTGGCTGCCACTGTATGGAAGGCGCTCGGCGGCGCAACACCATCGATTCGAATAATGTCCATCCGGTGGCTTTGTTTGCTGTTTGGTGCCATCAGCATTTGGTTTTCATATTGCATTGTCAAACTCACCTTCAAACAAGAGACGGCAGGCCTTGTCTGCGCGGCCGTGATGGCGTTTACGCCGATGTTCGGTCACATGCATGGAAACATTTCGAACGAGCCGATGGCAATGGCATTGGTGACAGCTGCGTTGTACTGGGGAATCCGGGCCAAGCAGACGGCTAAAAACCAGCTGTACATACTCGCTGGAGTTCTCTTTGGACTTGCCTTGGTAACCCGATTGACCGCTGGTATTTGGCTTCCGGGACTCCTGATGGTCACAATGTCCCGTGCTTCTATGAAGAAGTCAGCCCTGATGCTTGTTCCCGGCATAGCTGTTCCTGTATTGGTGTGGATGCTGATCAACCAGATGACGCTTGGCGTGCCATTGATTCGGACATTCCATAGACCGCTGTTGGATGCATCCCACTCACTTGGACAGCTCCTCGGGACAGGCATTCAAATCCAAGGCGCGGGTGTAACGCTGAGTGCGCCTGTCATCCTGTTGTGGGTTGGAGGCTGTGCGGCTATTCCGATGTGGCTAATGCAATTCCACATGGGGATTGATTTGGTCACTTGGTCGAGTATCAGTATTTTGGTGTCGCTTGCGGTTCTCCTCATCAATTTGGATGTTGTCAGCAAGGCTCGACGAGGAATGTTACCGGGCGTGCCTGCAGAATCAATCGTCGTAAGGATGGCCGGATTGCTTGCAATCGTGCTCGCGGTCACTGGACTTCTGCAGCAGCTGTTGTACTCGGACTGGGATGTCGTATTTTCTACCGGGCGCTATTCAATTGCTGCTGCACTCGGTGGTGCACTGTTAGTAACGGGCGCCATTGAACGAATAAAGAACTCCCGTATCCATACAGGCGCTGCGGCAGTTGTCGTTGCAGCTCTGATCGCGTTTGATGTCTTTAGCGTAGGCACAGTCCGCGCGTTCTACAGCGATAAGCCAACACAGGATGCCATTCAATACGTTGAGAAGGCTGACTAAGTCGAGTTTGCCTACTTTGCTGTACGGGATTTAGGCTTCACTGTTAGATTAGGGTCGACTGTTTTCACGGTGGCCAATACTTCATTGCCTGAAGCGGACTGATCCGAGCTTGTTTACTTAGCTGGTGGGGTCTTAGGCTTCACGGGTGGCTTAGGGTCAATCGTTTTCACGGTAACCAATGCTTCTTTGCCTGCAGGGGACTGATCCAAGCTTGGCTATTTAGCGGGTGGGGTCTTAGGCTTCACGGGTGGATTAGGGTCAATCGTTTTCACGGTGACCAAGGCTTCCTTGCCGGGATACGCGATGGAAATCTTGCTCGTTCCAGCGCGCATCACACGGAGCCTGCCTCCCTGGTCGATGAACACACCTTTGCCATCCGTGCCCCAAATTCCCGTTTCCGCCGGGCGCCCACTGGTGTCTTTAAGATCGCTGATATCGCCAATCGCCAATGGGCTTTGCGCGAGACCTGTGATGGAGAATGGTTCCGTACTTCCTGCAGGTG
>JBEEMN010000005.1:0-14394 GCA_041192625.1 Armatimonadota bacterium | reverse complement strand
ATCGCCATCCCGGCCACGTCCAATTGTGTCAAAGTCAACCGTGATGCAGAATGGTGTACCAGCTTCATCCTGTCGGCGGTACAGCTTTCCAATAGCCGCTGTGTCATCGTAGACAGTTCGCATATCTCCGCCACTTTGCAGCATCTTTTTGATCTTCTTAGCCGTTTCAACAATTGTTGGTTCGTTTTTCTTGAGAGGCAGAACCGCGACCTTGATCGGAGCAAGAACTGCTGGCAGTCTCAGAACGATGCGCGTCTCACCATTTTCCAACAGCTCTTCATCATATGCCTCACAGAGTGCAGCAAGGACACCGCGATCAACACCAGCAGCCGGTTCAATCACGAAAGGAACGATGTGTTGGTTGTTTGGCTGATCAAAATAGGTCAGTTTCTCAACGGAGTGCTCGTTCAGCATCACGCGGGCTTTTGTGTTCTCGGACAGCGGAAGCGTATCCTGTGAACGCGAATGGCTTCCGAGGTCCCAGTCTGTCCGGTTTGCAATCCCCTCGAGTTCATCGAAGCCAAGCGTTGGGAAGTCGTACAGAATGTCAACAGTGCGCTTGGAATAGTGCGCAAGCTTTACATGCTCGAAGAGCTGAATCTTCTCGCGCTTGAGCCCGACAACATTTACCCACCACTCAATATGGTCTTCGATCCACGCATCGTGAACAGCCTCGTCATCACCGGGGCGAACAAAGTACTCGATTTCCATTTGCTCGAGCTCACGTACGCGGAAGAGGAAGTTCCTCGGTGTGATTTCGTTCCGGAAGCTCTTACCTGTCTGAGCGATACCAAATGGTAGCTTTCGATTGGTGCTATCCACGACATTTTTGAAGTTGACAAACATGCCCTGTGCCGTCTCAGGTCGCAGATAAGCAAAGGACTCATCATCTGCAACAGGCCCAACCTGTGTCTTAAACATCAGGTTAAACTGCCGAGGCTCTGTCCAATCGCCAGGTTTACCATCCTGTGCATCAACGACCTTCGCCGCAAGCAGCGCAGCCTGTGCCTTGGATGTGTCCTGAAGCAAAGCATCTACAAAGACATCCATGTCATCCGGACGTTCGATTCCAAGATGCGCCGCAATGGCATCGAGGACTGCTGGTTCCTGATCCTTCAGGAGATGGTCGAGCCGGTAGCGCTTCTTGGTCGTTTTGTTATCGACCAGTGGATCGGAAAAGCCTTTTTCGTGTCCGGAATATCGGAGCACGTAGCGGTTGGTCAGAAGGCTGGTTTCGATACCTTCAATGTCATCCCGCTCGTAAACATTGTGCCTCCACCAAGCACGCTTAAGGTTGTTTTTGAGCTCTACTCCCAAGGGACCATAATCGTATGTTCCTTGAAGTCCGCCGTAGATTTCAGAGCCGGGGAAGATGAACCCGCGACGCTTGCAGAAGGAGACGATTTGATCTAATGATTGGGCTGCCATAACAGGCGTTATTTTACCGTTAGGCAGCCCGGATTGGGTTTTGAATGTTGATGTTTAGGCAGGCCAGCGGGTTTGGCCGGATTCGAGGACCGTCATGCCGCCAAGGTAGGGCTGGAGGGCAGCTGGAACGCGGATGGAACCATCTTCCTGTTGATGTGTCTCAAGGAGTGCTGCAACAACACGTGGCAGCGCTAGCCCGGATGCATTCAGGAGATGTACAAACTCTGGCTTTGCACCTGGCTCTGGTCGGAACCGGATTTTGGCACGTCGGCTTTGGAAGTCGGTGCAGCAGCTGGCAGATGAAACCTCAAGCCACTTGCCTACACCGGGTGACCACGCCTCGATATCAATGGTCTTTGCTGCCGAAAAGGCAATGTCCCCTGCGGCGAGCCCGAGGAGGCGCCATGGTATTTCAAGGTCATCCAGAATATTGCACGCATCCTGCGTCATCTCCGCAAGCGCATTCTCAGAATCATCTGGACGCACGTAGCGGAAGAGCTCAACCTTATCAAACTGGTGGACACGCTGTAGGCCACGAGTATCCTTCCCAGCAGCTCCCGCCTCACGCCTCCAACACGGCGTGTGCGCAACCAACTTTATCGGGAGGTCATCGCCGCTCAGAATCTCATCACGGAAGATATTGACCATCGCCGGCTCGGATGTCGGTACAAAGAAAAGATCTGAAACCTCATCGTGGTACATCTCATCAACGAACTTGACGATATGCCCGCTGGCCGTGATCGATTCACGACTCAGCACGTAAGGTACGCCTACTTCCGTGTAGCCATGATTGGATGTGTGCTTATCCAACATCATCGCAATCAGCGCCCGCTGCAGGCGATTCCCCATCCCCGTGTAGAGGACAAACCCGCTGCCAGCGAGCTTTACCGCTCTCTCGGCATCGGTCAAGCCAAGCGATGCAAGCAGGTCCCAGTGCGCCTTTGGCTCAAACGCGAAGTCACGAACGGCACGGCTGGGCTCCGTTAGGATGACGGCCTTATCCTCTCCGCCAGCGATGACATCCGGGAGTGGCGTATTCGGCAGCTTGCCGAGAAGCGCTTCCTGTTGTCCATCGAGCTCACGAACCTTCTCCTCAAGACCAACAAGGAGGGACTTGAGTTCTGTGGATGCCGCCATTAAGTCGGATGTATCTTCGCCAGCTTTTCGGCGCTGCGCGATCTGTGGCCCAATACGGTTCTGCTCAGCCTTTCGGGATTCAGACTCAGTCATCACCTTTCGGCGCTCGACATCAAGTGCCAAAAGCGCATCGATTTTGGACACATCCTCACCACGTCGGGCGAGCAGCTCTTTGATAACATCGGGTTCGAGCCGAATTCGGCGTATATCTAGCATGGTGTAATTCTATCGCGCAGAGAAATGCGTCTGATGTACCAACTTAGTGAGAGGATCACGAATCGATCATGCCATTGGTGTTTGCTGCGATCATGCCTCATGGCGGTGAAATAATCCCGGAACTGGCAGAAGATCCATTGTTGATGGCACATACCCGAGCCGGGATGATGTCCATTGGAAGTGGATTCACAGCTGCGGGCATCGATACGGTCATTGTCATCACGCCTCACGGGCATATTTATAAAGATGTTATAACTGTGTCCTGTTGCAAAACGGCCGCCGGTGCTCTGGATGGCCCGCGAGGCGAGCGCATTAGTGCTTCCTTCACGGTCGATACTGAACTAGCAAACGCGCTGCTCAATCATCCAACACTGCCGTTGGTTGGTCTGACAACGGATGACGATACCGTCGCCTTCCCGCTCGACTGGGGAGCGCTGATTCCCCTGCTGTTTACCGCTGACACCGATGAGTCAGCGTGCAAAGTTGTTGTTCTCGCAGAGGATCGGGGCTTGTCACGGGATGTCCTTGTTGCCGCGGGGAAGCACATCGCACAAATGGCCGAAGCATCTGATAAGCGCATCGCTCTGATTGCTAGCTGTGACCTTGGTCACGCCCATGATGCGGATGGCCCATACGGCTACCATCCGGCGAGCAAAGTTCACGACGAACGTTTTGTTCAAGTCGTTGCGGAGAATAGGCTTGAGGCGCTGCTTGATTGGGATGATGCATTTCTCGAAGATGCAAAAGTCGATGCCTACTGGCAGACGATAATGCTCTACGGTGCGCTAACGGTTGTCCCGATGTCGGTAAGCTTTCATACTTACGAAGCACCAACCTACTTTGGAATGATGACCGCAAGTTACTTACGGCTGTAGGCGCTTTTGTTTTCGGTGACCCCGCGACTGGTTCATCCCGATGCTCTTTAGTTTCAGGCTATGTGCATGACAAATCGCAATCGCAAGCGCATCGGCAGCATCATCCGGCTTCGGAACCTCAGCAAGCCCGAGCAGCCGAACGACCATTTGTTGAATCTGGTTTTTGTCTGCCCCACCGTAACCGGTCACCGATGTCTTTACCTGCATCGGTGTGTATTCCATCCACGGTAATCCACGTTGGGCAACCGCAAGCACGATCACGCCAATCGCACGGCCAACGCTAAGTGCATTCGTCACATTGCGGTCGAAGAACAGACGCTCTGTTGCAACGGTGTCAGGGTTGTACTTATCGAGCAGTGTATTGACATCATTGTAGATGCTCAAGAGGCGTTCTTCAGTAGGCATGTCGGAAGGTGTGAGAATCACGCCAACATCGATTGGGCGGAGGACATCGTTTACGGATTCCAAGACGCCAAAACCGGTGGTCGCCGTTCCGGGGTCAAAACCGAGGACAATCATCGTGCGGGCCCTCGGAGGACATTCGTGATGAACTTACCGCACGCAAAGCCATCGATGGCTGTCACGATATATGCGTTCGCATCCTGTTGCGCGATAATCGGCGTCACCCTTCCAGACAGCGGAGATATCTCGATTCTGCCAAGAACAGTATGGAACAAGCGCAGCCACGGCATTGTGTCGGGCGTGACGGACAGGCAGAATGCCGGAAAGCTTGACAAGTGCACGGGCTCGCCCTCTCCACGCTCAACCGCAAGGCGGTTTGCAAGCCAAGCATTTACGGGATTGGGACCGAGCTCAAAGATCTGCGGAGCTGCATAACGCCAAAGACATACATCCCGCGGGAGCCAGATAACCGCTTCACCGCTTCTTAGCAACATCGTGAAAGCAGCTGCATCACGGACGCGATGGTCACCGGATGGAGCAAACCTCCCCGGGTCACGCTCTTTCAAGCGTGGGTCAATCCGCATCGGTTGGTCTTGCAGTGAGTAATCATTTGCGTGGCCGCCGATGACAAACAAGCGCTCGATGACTTTTCGTCTCTCCGATGGTGTCCTTTGGATGATCGGAAGCATCGCAGCGTACTGGGATGTGACAATCCAGTTTGCTGGGGCTTCGGAAACATCCGTGATGTTGGAGTACAGGCAGTCAGGAGCAGCCTCACAGAGCGTCATCAGCGCGCGGACGGCATCGTGCTGTTCAACGGGTGCCAAGATGGAAACATCATGTTTGTCTGACAACATGAGATACGCAACATCAAAGAAATCAGCGATGTCCGTAAAGTCTGCAACATAGACGACTTTTACCATCAGGTCGCAGCGGTGATCCGAACAGCGTCTGTTGCTGCGCCACATTCAGAGACAATGCGTACCCATACATCGGAGATGCCATCCGGTAGCCGCCAGCGCCTGGATGTCGGGCCAATCATTGCGGCTCTCCATTCGCCGTCTATTTCGAACTGCAGATAAATGCTTCGCGATGTTCCTGACAAGTCCTGCCATGTGAGGGCACCATCGGTGATGGCAAAGTCCTTCTCAATGTCAATGCTGGCTACAGATTGACTCACCCATGGGGAAGCCGGGACGATGGCGGGTGTGGTGTAGACGCGGGACCGCAGATGCGCCGCATGGCTACGACCTTTGCGGACATCCCCTTTCAACAAACTCTTTGTCGAAAAGTGGACATGCCCTGATGCGCCATCCATGCCGCGAGCAGTCTTGATTTGAAACTCGATTTCAGTGGCATCGTATTTACCCGTGTATAGGCCTGGCCAAATATGACGAGCATGCGGATTCTGACTCAGCCACCAATTCAGGAGGACAGGAAAAGACTGTGGCTTACGATCAATGGGCCAATAGAGCTGTGGCGTGAAATAGTCGACCCAGCCTTCAACCAACCACTTTCTAGAGTCAGCATAGATCTGATCGTAGGCATCGAAGCCCTTGATTTGTGCTGGGTACCCTGGCCGCCAGATGCCAAATGGGCTGATCCCGACCAGACAGGCTGACTTTATGCTATGCACACGGCGGTACATCGCTTCGACAAAGACATCCACATTGGAGCGTCTCCAGTCATCCCGCAGCAGCTGTCCACCACCTTGACGATAGGCCGCGTATGTGGCGTCATCCGGGAAGGAAAGATCTTTTCCGGTGCTTTTGTCCGTCTCGCGGTATGGGTAGAAGTAGTCATCGATGTGGACGCCATCAATGTCATAGCGCTGAACAACATCGGCGATGACATCGAGGGAATGTTGGCGCACCCGTGGGTCACCGGGATCCAACCACTGCAGCGAGCCGTATGTACGTACCATTTCAGGGTTTGTGCGCGAGATGTGCTTTGGATGAGCTTTTCCCTTGGCAACGGATGGTCTCGCCCGGAAGGGATTGAACCATGCATGAATCTCGATACCTGCTTTGCGACATTCAGCTACGAGGTAGGCCAATGGATCAATGCCAGGATGCTTTCCTTGGCTCCCAGTCAGATATTCCGACCAAGGTTCCAGCTTGCTTTCGTACAGGGCATCGCATGCAGGACGCACCTGAAACACGATTGCGTTGCAATGCATATCAACCGCACGTCGGACAATGTTCCGGAGCTCTCCTTGAAGCTGTTTGACTCCAAGTCCCTGCTTTGATGGAAAATCTATGTTTCCAACGGTTGCCACCCAAAATCCACGAAACTCACGTGCAGGCTCTGGAGGCCCTTGCAGCAAGCTTTTAGGATGGCTGGTTACCACCTTTGGAGCTGTGAGTGCCAATGCGGAAGCCGCTGTTAAAAATGTCCGTCGCTGCATGATGTCTTACTATAACCGTTTGAGTTGAATATCGTCCATGTGATGATGGCGATACTGATCATCAACAGCATTCGTAAATCGAAATTCCACATGGGATTCTGGCGGGCTACTCAACTCGCGGTGAAAACCGATATATTGTGCCTATGATGGCGCGTCGTGGTTTTCAACTTGATGACCTTGAGATGAAAGTTGATGTTGGCTTGCCACCATCTCAACAGCCTTTACCAGCGATCCGGCCGCTGGTGCAAAAACCGAACCAGCAGTTCACGATGCAGCCGGTTAGCAAGTCCAACTTGATTCACGGGCAGATTGGTCGAATGACTCGCCCCACGCCGGTCCGAATCTCGCATATGCCAAACGCTCCCATCCTGCACACAGTGTTCGAGGGTCAGGCTGTGGTCGTACTGGAACAGAGTACAACCCACTACGCGATTCTGATGCAGGATAAGTTGATGGGTTATATTCCCAAGGTCTTCGTGGAGCTGATTCGTGAAGACATTTACGTCCCTCGGCCTGGTGCCCCGCTGGGAGCGCTGGGACGCCGTGCAGACCATATCGTCCACGAGGCCTTTACGTACCTCGGTGTTCCGTATGTCTGGGCTGGCAACACGCGACGTGGGCTGGATTGCTCAGCATTTGTCAAAAACGTGTTTCGAAAGATTGGTATCAACCTTCCGAGGCACAGTGGTGATCAGGCACGCATTGGATCACCGGTTCAGGATGGCCTGCAAACGGGCGACAGGCTTTACTTTGCGATGAAGGGTGGTCGGACGGTCACTCACTGTGGCATCTATATTGGGAATAGCCGGTTTATTCATGCTAGTACGAATAACCGCTCTGTAGCGGTAGACACGATTGCTAAGGGTAGTCACTACGGTAAGCGATTGGTTACTGCGCGTCGCTAGCGACTTTGTCCCAGTTACGCATTGTTTGAAGTATAGGAGTGAACGTCTTTAGTGAAATCCACTCGAATGGAAAAGAAAAACCGGCCCTGCAAAGACTGCAGCGCCGGTTTTGTTCGTTTAGGACCCGCTTAGAAGCTGTCCACTTCTCGGTAGGCCTTGATGAGATTGAGCTCACCCTCTTTGGAACCACCACGGCTGTTGCCATGTTCCATCCCGTAGATGCCAGTGAAACCCTTGGACTTGATGTGCTTGAACACATTTTTGTAATTGATTTCACCCGTAAGCGGCTCATTGCGCCCTGGATTGTCGCCAATCTGGAAGTAGGCAATTTCCGACCACGCGAGGTTGATATTCGGAATGATATTTCCCTCGGTGATTTGCTGATGATAGATATCGAACAGAATCTTACAGCTTGGAGAATTGACAGCCCGGCAGACTTCAAAGGCTTGTGGTGCTTTTGAGAGGAACTGGCCAGGGTGGTCACGCCACGGATTGAGAGGCTCGAGAACCATAATGAGGCCATGAGGCTCGAAGATCTCGCTTGCACGCCGTAGAGCATCCACGACATTTGCCGTTTGATAGCCCATCTCGAGGTTTGGCACAAGCTGCCCTGGAACAACCGTCATCCACTTTGCGTTTACACGCTTAGCGACATCGACAGCCGTCTTGCACTCTGCGAGAAACTTATCACGGAGATCTGCCTTACCAGTGGCAAGGCTTGGAATCCACGATGTGCTTCCATTGACTACAAAGACACCCATTCGCATACCAAGACGTTGCATTTCTTTTGCAATCTTTTCCTGGTCTGCGACCGAGCGTCCGGCCATGCCATTGTCTTCAAGGCTACGAAAGCCTTGATCATGCATGAACTTCAGCTCATCGATGTCATTTGGTGCATGTGTGCGGAACATCCCAAAGTGCGGCGCATAGTCGCACTGGAATGTCTTACCTTGTGCTGCAGGAGCCGCAGTTGCAACCACAGGTGTGAGGCCTGTGGCTGCAATTGCTCCTGCAACGCCGGTACCGATAAAGTCACGGCGGTCCATGATTAGAGTCCCTTGAATGTGCCATCAGTCAGCTTGAAGCGACCAGGCACAGCAACAGGAGGCACAGACAAACTGCCGAACTTGAACTCAGCTGGCATGATGTCGAGGTCAAGCTTCATTGCTTCATCAAAGGTGATTTCTTGTCCGCTGTAGCAGGCAAGACGTCCCATGATGGCTGTGAGACAGGATTCAGCAATACGCTTGCCTTCGTTCAAAGGCTTGCCGGCACGGATGCTGGCGATCATGTCGATATGCTCCTGAACGTAAGGATCGACCTGCTTGCCTTCGAAGCGGTAGCGGTTTGTACCATTAATGGAGCCGGATGGGTTGCTCGTTCCCTTGGTTCCGATAAAGGATTCGGAGACACGGGCAGCGGTTCCATCGATCTGGCGGCACATCGATTGAATCTTCACACCGCTCTTGTATTCAAGCTCGATTGCAAAATGGTCGTAGACATGGCCATATGCTGCATCGGTACGTACCTGGCGTCCACCCATGCCATAGACCTTGACTGGGGTGTCGTTCATCACCCAGTTGGCGACATCGATGTTATGGACGTGCTGCTCAACGATATGGTCGCCGGAGAGCCATGTGAAGTACAGCCAGTTCTTGAGCTGCCATGTCATGTCATCCCACTCAGGCTGACGTGGGTTCATCCAAAGTCCACCCTGGTTCCAGTAAACCTGGCCACCTAGGACCTCACCAATGGCTCCAGCATGGATACGCTTGATTGTCTCAACGTAGCCAGCCTGATGGCGGCGCTGTGTTCCGGAGACAACAGCCAAGCCCTTTTGCTGTGCTACAGCGGATGCTGCAATAACCTTACGAACACCATTAGGATCTACCGCTACCGGCTTTTCCATGAAGATGTTCTTACCAGCTTCGACAGCAGCCTGGAAGTGGTACGGGCGGAACCCAGGAGGCGTCGCCAAAATCACATAGTTACAGTTGGATGCAAGGACCTTCTTGTAAGCATCCCAGCCAGAGAATGTTGTGTCATCTGTGAACTTTGCACGGGCAGCATGCTCAGCCTTGAGGCGGCCAGCCAGTTCCTTGACACGCTCTGGGAACAAGTCACCAAGAGCAACGATTTCCACATTTGGGTCCGCAGCTAGCACATTGTATGCTGCGCCAGAGCCACGGCCACCGCATCCGATGACGCCCACGCGGATCTTGTCTGACCCTTGTGCAAAAACATTCGGAGCAGCTGCAAGAACTGCGGATGCGGCTGCACCACCAATGAACCCGCGACGGGTTACTGAACCTACTTCGTTCATCAATGTTCCTCCTAGAACCAATAACCGACGCACCAACGCGCCTGTTTTCCTGTGCGCCTATTCGGCATCACAAACTACACGGACTCCCACATATGGGCCATCCGATAACCACCACTTGGACTTTGGAATCTGCGCATCAGCCAGCTGCCAATCTGGCTGCCAGAACTGTACCGCGGTGTATTGGACATCTTTGACTTTGTCTTTCCAACATCCGCCACGCGCAGGCTCCTTGTTGTAAGGCGTGCCAGCAGGGGCGTGACACCACTCGGCAACATTGCCAAGCATGTCATAAAGACCCCACGCGTTAGGAAGAAGCTTCCCAACTTCCATCGCCTTGTCACCTGCATTATCCCAATACCAAGCAACCTTGCCCAGCTCTTTAGCAGATAGCACCGTTGGCTTTTCGCCAGCCGTTGCAGCCCACTGCCATTCCTCTTCGGTCGGTAACCGGTATTTCTTACCTGTCTTCTTTGACAGCCAATCGACAAACTTTAAAGCGCTCTGATAATGCATCCCCAAACAGGCATAGCCCTTGTGACCAAAGCCACGGTCTGGCGCACCGTAGGGTTTACTCGGACGCGCGGCAGCATCAACGCCTGCAGCCTTCTCCGACTCCGTCAAATCTAGGCGATACGCGAAAATGTCGTAGACATCCCATTGGATTTCGAACTTGCTCATGAACACTTTGCGACCATCGGGCATCGCAGGAACAGGCAACATGTCGAAGGAAACGACAGAATTCGGAATCTTCTCCACAAATGGCGCACGGCCATCTGGGAGCGGATATGAAATCGTCTTTACAGATGCCACTGGCGCCTTTACGGACTTCTTGACAGCAACGGCTTTTGTCTGTTTTGCCTTCGGTGGCACGGACTTTGCCTTTGCTGATGTCTGATAAACAGGTGTTACCAGCGATAGGATGCTAACCATAGTGAGAACAATAGCTGTCACGTCCCGATACTCCCAGTCTGGTGCAACGGCACAACAGGAATCCCCCGGAGCAGATGCACAACGATTTCAGTATACGGAAATCCATATGGGAGTGCCTGTAAGAATAACAGTTTCGTATGCAAATCAGGCTCTCGCTGAACGTGCTGTTAAGGCCGGCTATAAGGCCATTGCGGACCTTGAGCAGATCACATCCGACTACCGACCGACCAGTGAATTGATGCAGCTGTGTGCGAAGCCATACGGCAAGCCATACGTCGTTTCTCCCACGCTGTACACGATTCTTAGGAAGGCCCTTGAGCTTGCATCCATATCAAAAGGAGCCTTTGACCCCACCGTTGGTCCGTTTGTGCAGCTCTGGCGTGAGACGCGCAAGACTGGAAAGCTGCCAAGTCCCAAGGTGCTGGCTTACACCCGCGACAGCGTTGGTTACCAACACGTCGTCCTCGGGGATAACGATTCAAGTGTCACCCTTAAACGCCCGCGGATGCGACTAGATCTCGGCGGGATTGCAAAGGGCTCGGGAATTGATGCCATTTCACAAGGTATCCGGCAGTTTGGTATCCGCTCCTACCTCATCGAAGCCGGAGGAGACATGTTCGCAAATGGCGTCAAATCCAACGGTGAAGCATGGAAGGTTCAGCTTGGCCGGCAAGTTGTTGACTTGATGGGCGCGCTCTCCATTAGTGGGGATGCCAGCCAGTACATCACGATTGGCAACCGCCGCTATAGCCACATCATCGACCCACGAACAGGTCTTGGTATGGAATCCCCCCGCCACGTTGCCGTCCGGTGCAGCCGCTCAGAGGATGCAGACTGCATCGCGACAGCCGCGTGTGTGCTCGGCCCCAAATCAGCGGGCATCCTCAATGGCTTGTCTCAGCGATCACAAATTGAATTCCTGGACAGAAGCGACATCCCCTAACTATGCAAAAATTCCCACTCGATATCAGTGTAACCACATCCAACAGCACGCCTGTCTGGCCCGGGCATCCAAGTGTTTGCATTACCCAGACCGCGACGCACGAAAATGGCGATGTGGCTGAAATCACACACATCAATATGGGCGCACATACGGCAACGCACCTTGATGCCCCTCGGCACTTTGTCCCCGGCGGCGGTCTCGTGGACACACTCGAGCTGTCCACACTCATCGGACCGTGTCACGTCCTTCACGTCACGTGCAAGGGTGTCCTTACGGCTGAATACTTTGCGGCGCAGGACCTCCCGGAAAAATGCACTCGGCTCCTCCTCAAAATCGATGACCACGCGGGCAGACTGTACCAACCGGCATTTTATGAAGACTACACAGGTATCGACCATACAGCCGCAAGTTATCTGATCAACCGGGGACTCGAGCTCATCGGAATCGACTATCTTTCAATTGGCCCGTTTCACGCGGGAAATATCGAGACGCACCAAATGCTCCTCGGCAACAATGTCATCATTGTTGAGGGGCTTGACCTTTCCCATGTGGATGCAGGTCCATACGAGCTGATTTGCCTACCGATTCGGATTGCGTGTGATGGTGCACCGTGCCGGGCGGTCCTGATGCCAGCGACCAGCTAACGGGCTACCTCGCAGCGTTTCGCTCACAAATGAAAACGAGCCCCGGCATTGCCGGGGCTCACTTTTTCACGAAACGCGTTCCGATTATCGGTTTGCGTAGCGCTCCGCAACCTTGTCCCAGTTGACGACAGACCAGATTGCCGAAAGGTAATCCGGGCGCTTGTTCTGATACTTCAAGTAGTACGCGTGCTCCCACACATCGATGCCAAGGAGTGGAGTTCCCGCACAGCCTGCAACAGCAGCGCCCATTACCGGAGAATCCTGATTAGCCGTGCTTGCAACGGAAAGCGTGCCATCCGCAGCCGAAATCAGCCACGACCATCCGCTTCCAAAGCGCTTTACACCCGCTTCGGACATGGCAGCCTTGAGAGCATCAACCGAGCCAAAAGCAGCATTGATAGCCGCGAGCAAATCACCGGATGGTTCATTCGCTCCGCCAGGTGTCAAGACATCCCAGAAAAGATCATGGTTTGCATGTCCGCCGCCATTGTTGCGAACGGCTCCACGGATTGCATCAGGAACATTCGCAAGGTCTGCAATCAATGCATTGACCGAAAGCTCCGCGAGCTCAGGGCTGTCCTTGAGCGCAGTGTTCAAGTTGTTGACATAGGCCTGATGATGGCGGTCATGGTGGATTTCCATGGTAAGCGCATCGATGTGTGGCTCGAGTGCATCGAATGCGTAGGGCAACGGCGACAATGTATGGCTAGCCATTGGTTGTAACTCCTTATGTGTGTGAATCACACGTTCGCTTCAGTATACCTGCCAGTGTTTCGACATCCGGTAAATGAACGCACTGGCGACATTAGGTTAAACTCCCGGGTCGCGCCCGGCACGTAGCTCATGCAAATCCGATTCCTGATACGGTCGGTACGCAACCCCCACCTGAGCACGTCCGCACCAGGCTGCATCTGAAATCAAGCCACGCGCAAGGGCAATCCCCTCCGCATATCCACTTTCACAGTACTCAGCGGCACCTGCAGGTTCCAGAAAATTCCCTGCGACAATACGCGGTAAGTTCGACGCCTGCCGCACCCACTCAGGCAACAATGTTGTCGTGCCAAAGTAGCCTCGCCGAGATTCACGCCAGCAAGAAATGTCCCAGACATCCACACCCGCAGCTTCGAGTGCTTTTAGGTAAACCGACAGCGATTCAGGCGTCACCGGTTCATCCGGTGCAGCAGGATCATCACTGTGAATACTAAACCGATAGACAATGGGAACTCGTACACCCACTACGGCACGCACAGCTTTAATGACTTCCGTTGCGAACAGCGTCGGATCTCCCCACTTGTCCTCACGATGATTTACATCACGACGCCAAAATTGATGCAAAAGATAGCCATGTGCACCGTGTAGCTCAACAAAGTCGCAACCCGCTTCAATACTCCGGCGTGCACCATCGGCAAAGGCCTCGATGACAAGCTCGATTTCCTCGACCGTCATTTCACGCGCCGGATCAAAGCCATCCCGCTTCCATGCACTGGGACACCATGGTTGATGACCAAGCAGCGCATCATGACTTGCGGCACCACCGTGATAGAGCTGCGTCCCGAAGAGAACACCTTCTGCATGCGCGGCATCCACGCAGCGCTTCCATCCATCGATGTGGTCATCGGTGTGAATGGTCATCGCGTTTGCCCAACCAAACCCCGATGCATGGACTGCAGCCGCGGCACCAATAATGGATCCGACACCGCCTTTTGCACGGGCCCGGTACCACTCCACAATCCAGTCATTAAGACGGCCATCGGGTTCTGCTGTCGCAAGGGTCATCGGTCCCATGAATGTGCTGTTCTTCGCCCGAAGATCACCGCGCCCAAAGTCAAACGCTTGCCAAAGAGGTTCATGCATGGAAATACCTTACCCCATAGATTTCGCTTTACCGAGCATAACGATGACCAGCGCACCGCAGCCGAGATGACAAGTGCACCGCAGCCGATGAGTGTAAACACATGAACTTTACTTAATCCGATAATGTTAACGGTGATGCTATGTTTAGATTGATGATGGATGCGTCACTTGATATAACTTTGCGTTGATATGGAAACAGAAAACCCACGGGCCCCACGTTTAGAGGACATAGCCCAGAGGGTTGGAATCAGCCGCTCCGAAGTAAGCCGCGTGCTGAACAACCGCGTACGGCCAGGGCGCTGCGTCTCCATCGAACGCCAAGCACAAATC
>JBEEMN010000004.1:0-15971 GCA_041192625.1 Armatimonadota bacterium | reverse complement strand
CACCCTTCCCACCAGAGATTGTGATTAGTAGCAAGGCTCTCGCAAGCCGCATCGATGAGGAAGTCGCGGGCATCAAAGCTCTTGCAGTTGGCGTCGAGGATTCTGATCCTCGGTACATGGCGTTCATCTCGAAGTACAGCGAGTACCGTGATCTGAATGGCGACCTAGCCCCACTTATACTTCAATCGTCTGAAGACACCGCGTGGCACACACCCGAAAAGACTGGGTTGGTTATCGATGTTCCACGTTCGGCGGTGATGATCGCCGGGATTGAAGTCACGATTCGGCAGCCACAGATTCCAACCACCGTTAACCTTTCGCTCAAACAGGGAAATGTCAATCTTCCGTTTTGGCATGGCATCGGGGAACCTCATAGCCCAACAACCCAAAATGGCTTTGAGCGCATCGGGATTCAGTCCGGATGGCGTATCACAAGTAAAGTGGCCCGCGGCGAAGCAAAGGCTGTTTACTGGCTGCCCCGCACGGCATATACGAATGCGGGTCCACTGAAGCTGACGCTTTCGGGGACGACAAGCGATGTTCGCATTCGGGTAATTCCTGTTCATGCGATCAACCCGGATGTCTTGGATGCACCCCTTGAGCGCGATCTTAAGGCTGCCTATTTGCTCTCGGGAGCGGGACTGGAAAAAGTCTCCGATGACATTTCTACCCGCCAGCGCAGCATTGTGCAGTGCCGCGGTGGAAAGACGCCGGTGATGGTTACCGAGGCGACAAACAAGGGGCGTCAGGCGCGGATTCTTGCGCGTGGGAACTGGATGGACACGAGTGGGGCTCTCGTCGGCCCCGCGACGCCTGCATTCTTGACATCGGGCATCTCACCAAGCGCTCAACCCGCATCACGCCTCGAGCTCGCATCTTGGATCACAAGCCGAACCAATCCATTGACGGCACGCGTCCTCGTGAATCGCTTCTGGCGCCTATTCTTTGGAACTGGAATCTCAGCATCCGTTGAAGACTTTGGCGCACAAGGCGAAGCGCCAACAAATCCGGCCTTGCTTGACTGGCTGGCATCGACATTGATGGACAATGGCTGGAATATGCGAAGTGTCATGCGGGAAATCGTCCTCAGTGATGCATACAAACGGTCATCGAAACCCATGCCAGTCCACCTTGCAAAGGACCCACAAAACCGCTACTTCGCGAGGCAAAGTCCCCGCCGTCTGGATGCAGAATTCATACGCGATAATGCACTTGCAATCGCTGGCATCTTGGATTACCACGTCGGTGGGCCTCCAGTAAAGCCATTTCAACCCATCGGTTATTACGCAAACCTGCAGTTTCCTGACCGTGACTACACGGTAAGCACCCGGGGCGACCAGTATCGCCGTGGTCTCTACACACACTGGCAGCGGACCTTTTTGCACCCGGGCCTCGCCGCATTCGATGCCCCAAGCCGCGAAGAAGCCTGCCCTGTCCGGAACGAAGCAAACACCCCGCAGCAGGCGCTTACACTGCTAAATGACCCCGTCTACGTAGAGGCTGCGCGGGGACTCGCAAACCTGATGTACGCGTCCATCAAGCCTGGTATCGGTAACGATAATGCCCGTCTCGACTGGTTGATGCAGCGCGTCCGTGGCACGTCTCCATCAGGTACCGAAAGAAACCAGCTCAAGACGATCCTTGCAGAATCACGTAAGGCATACACAACCAATGAAGCCCCGGGGCGAGAGCTGCTGCGCATGGGAAGCCTTCCAAGCCGCACCGATGTCGACCCAATAGAGCTTGCCGCATACACCAATGTCTGCCGCGTCCTCCTAAACCTCCACGAAACGATTACGAGGTATTGATGATGGACATAAACATCCACGCAGCCACCGCACGCCGGGCATTTCTACAACGCTCCGCATTCAGCATCGGGAGCATCGCTCTCGGTCAGCTCCTCGCCGATGCGGCTCCTCCATCCCCCATTCGCTCCGGGATGCCTGGTGCGCTACCAGTGCTCCATAAACCTCAGCGCATCAAACGGATCATCCATCTCTGCATGGCGGGCGGTCCAAGTCAGCTCGAGACATTTGACTGGAAGCCGGAGTTAAAAAAGCTCCACGGTCAGCCGTTTCCAAGCTCATTCACCAATGGCCAGCAGCTCGCACAGCTGCAAAACACCCCCCTCCTCGCACGCGGACCATTTACTGAGTTCACACGACATCGCAAGAGTGGCATCGAGATTTCCAGCCTCCTCCCAAACATCGCGCGACATGCCGACAAGCTCGCTGTCATCCGCTCGATGGTTACGGAGCAGATCAACCACGATCCTGCCCATGCATTCTTCAATTCAGGTTCCATCCTAAAGGGCCGCCCAAGTATGGGATCGTGGCTGCTGTACGGCCTCGGAAGTGAATCGCGAGACCTGCCTGGATTTGTGGTTCTTGCCTCGCAAGGCTCATCGGATGGCGTCCAGCCCGTCTCCGCGCGCCAATGGTCAGCAGGCTTTCTCCCGACCCGCTACCAAGGCGTTCCGTTTCAGGCGAAGGGAGATGCCGTTCATTACGTTGCAAGTCCCGGTGGCAACCCGCGTAACCTTGAGGAAAAGCTCGTTCAGTCCATTAATGCCATTAACCGCGAGCGGGCCGTACAGACACTGGATCCAGAAGCCGCGACACGTATCGCGCAGTACGAAATGGCTTTTCGGATGCAGCTCTCTGTCCCCGAGCTGACCGACATGAAGGATGAAACCCCTGAGACGCTCCAGCGCTACGGCGTCAAGCGTGCCGGTGATGGCACATTCGCCAGCAACTGCCTCCTCGCACGTCGTCTGTTGGAGCGCGGAGTCCGCTGTGTTCAGGTCTACCACCGCGCATGGGACCATCACCGGAACATGGAAGTTGCGATGCCGATCGCAGCCCGCGAGACGGATGCGGCTTGTGCGGCGCTGCTTGACGACCTTGAACAGCGCGGGATGTTGGACTCAACGCTGGTTGTCTGGGGCGGCGAGTTTGGCCGAACGCCGATGGGTCAAGGCACAGGCCGCGACCACCATATCAATGCATTCAGTATCTGGATGGCAGGTGGCGGCATCAAGGGCGGAACCGTCTACGGTGCCACGGATGAGCTCGGATACCGCTCGGTACAGGATGTCGTTACGGTCCACGACTTACATGCCACAGTGTTGCACTTGTTTGGTATTGACCATGAGCGCTTCAGCGTCAAGTTCCAAGGCTTGGATGCACGTTTGACGGGAGTTGAGCCGGCTAAGGTTGTGCGCGGGGTTCTCGCCTAGCTTTGAATGGAGGCGAGCGTTAGCGTAAACGAATCCAGCGGCGAGCTTTCATCTCAAAGCGGGGAAGGCTGCCGGCGTCCACCACTTGCACAGGAACCCGAAGGGCCAACGTCGCACGCAGTGCATCCTCGATAATCCGACGCTCGGATTCTGTGTCGGTAACGGCCGTGTCGAACTCTACATCGATGAAGATGTCCGCCATGGCTTTTGTCGCATCCACGGTGGTTCGGAACTCAACGACATTTGGAAAACGCCGGATGACCGCTTCAATACTCGATGGCCAGATATTGATTCCCCGGATTACGACCATGTCATCGGTACGCCCGATGATGCCGCCAACGAGGGCCAATTCATCTGTGCCGCACGTACATGTGGTCTGAGGTCCAGCACACACGAGGTCACCTGTTCGATACCGAAGCAGCGGTGACCCATGTCGGCCAAGATTCGTCAGGACCAGCTCTCCCTGGACTCCTGTGGGTACAGGCTGGAGCGTGTCAGGATCGATAATCTCAGCGATGTAGTGTTCTTCGATGACGTGCAGGATGGCATCGTTTTCGGGGCACTGATAGGTAACGGGACCAATTTCAGTCATCCCGTGGTGATCCCAAACCTTTGCGCCCGCCCAGTAGCCTTCGATGGTAGCGCGGGTTGCGGGAACGGCAGCCCCGGGTTCACCGGCAACGATGATTGCCCTCACACTCGACTTTCCCAGGTCGATATTGTTTTCTGCGGCAACCTGTCCCATGTGGATTGCATAGGTAGGCGTGCAACACACAACAGTCACGGCATTACCGATAATCGCTTCAATCCGGGCGAGCGTGCTCATCCCACCGCCTGGCATGCACAGTGCTCCGACGCGCTCACCTGCATTGAAACCCGTCCAGAACCCGAGGAAGGGGCCGAACGAAAATGCAAAGAAGATTCGATCCTCGGCAGTTACGCCACTACGCTCAAAGACGGTAGCCCAGCATTCAACCATCCAGTTCCATGATGCCGGAGTGTCCAACCATCTGATTGCTTGCCCACTCGTTCCACTCGTCTGAGAAACGCGTGTGTACGCAGACATCGGATAGGTCAGATTTGTCCCAAATGGCGGATGCGCTGCCTGATCATCAACAATCTGCTGTTTAGTGGTCATCGGGAAGTGGCCGGAGAACTGCTCCAGTGTGACCGCTTCAATATTGGACAACGACGTAGCGATGCGCGGAGCATAAAACACATTGCTCCGGGCAAGGATTGAAAGCAAATCCCTTAGCGAATCGCCCTGGTGCCGTTTAATCGACGCCCTTTCATGAAGCATCCGGGTTTGTCATTCCTTGTCGTAATCAGGACCGAGGAGCTGCTCCAAGAAGCTGCGTGGGATGGTCGTTCCCTTCATCTGGCCAGTCTCAGGATCCATCGCCACACAAACCGTCACGGTATGCCCGGTAGCCACAATCACATCGGCATCCTGTCCGACTTTGCGGCACACAAACGCGTACCGTATGGACTTGTCTTTGAGCTCTTCGATGGAAAGATGAACATCGACTTCATCTTCGAAGCGGAGTGGCGCTTTGAACTGACATCCGACATCGACACGTGGCCAGCCGATTCCGTTCTTCCCAGCAACGGTCAGTCCCCGACTGCGCAGGAATGCATGCTCGGTGACTTCCATGTACCGGAAGTAGCTGGAATAGTGAATGATTCCAGCCATATCGGTCTCTGAAAATGCAACCTGATGGCGCATCACATACAAGTCAGGGAATTCAGCCGTCATACCGCTGCGACTTCGACTCCAGCCGGTTCCCTAGGTAGCCCATGCGTCAGATGTTCCGGAAGGTCAGCGAAGTGTCCAACCGCATTGCAGAGGTCAGAGAAGTCACGCACTAGGTCACCGATTAGACAGTCTACGAGGTCTCCCTTGACATCTGGGAACTTCGTGACGACATCCTTCATCGAGAAGTCCTTCTGATAGAACGCGTACACCAATGCACGCATCGTCTCGATAGAAGCACACAGCTGCTCACCATACTTCGTGAACTGTGCTGCAGACGTGTCTCCGGCATCAAGCGCTGCATGAATCGTGTCCGCAGCGAGTTCACCGCTCTTCAATGCGAGATACACACCGGACGAAAACACGGGGTCAAGGAATGCAAAGGCATCACCTACGAGGACGAGACCATCATCTGCGCAGTACTTAGAGCGGTAGGAAAAGTCGCCGGTTGCCCAGATAGGTCCGAACTGCGTGCCCTTGCTGATACGTTGTTGAATCCACGGATTGTTCGCCGCTTCACGCGCAAGGATTTCTGCCTTGTCACGTGTACCCGAGAAGAGATAGTCCTTCTCAGCGACAATGCCAACACCAACGACATCATCCGGCAGCGGGATGTACCAAAACCATCCCTTATCAGGAAGGTAAGCAATCGTGGTTGCTGCTTCATCGAGGCCAGGATCGCGTTCTGCGCCTTTGTAATACGTCCAGATGGCAATCTTACCAAGCTCAGGGTCTTTGATACGCCATTGGTTTCGACTTGCGGCAAGCGCATCGCGGCCCGTGGCATCTACCGTCACACTGGCCGAAACAAAATAGGACTCGCCAAGGTCGTTTTCGACGCGGACGCCCGTTACTTTTCCATTGTCATCACGGCAGAACTCTTTTGCCCGTGCGCCGTAACGAACCTCGGCTCCCAGTTCTGCCGCGCGGTCAAGCAGCATTTTGTCGAAATCGCTGCGGACAACCTGCCAGGTTACTGCTGCCGGATGATCCCAATGTTCGAAGAAGTAAAACGGCTGTGAAACCCGACCTTGCATCGAGACGAACTGAACGCTGTACTTCTTTGGAAACGCTGACTCGTTGAGCTGGTCAATGACACCCAGACGGTCAAGGACGAACCAGCAATATGGCATGAGGGACTCACCCACGTGGTACCGCGGGAAGTAGTCTTTCTCCAGAACCAACACACTGCGTCCGTGCTGTGCAAGGATGGCAGCCGTCGTTGCGCCGGCGGGTCCACCACCGATTACGATTACATCGAATGCCTGCGTGTTTTCCATCACTTAGTCAACATTTCTAGCCGGAATGACCGGCGGGAGAATTTCAAGTATGTCTGCAAGTACATCCCCAGATGGGGTTACATGCCTATTTCTACGTCCATATACAACATCCCCGGAGGAATCAAGTTCCATTGAATTGGCAATCTCGATGCTGGTATGCATCCGAAAGAAACCAAGAGGGTTCGAAATGTAAGGGATATTGAAGTCCGTTAAAACAGTTCCTAACGGAGTTGTACCCGCTCGGAGAATCTCAGCGGCATCATCCGGAAAATGTTTCAAAAAAATCCGGATAGCCCCATATTCGACAGGCTGATTATCGCGGCATCGCCGCAGAATCACCGCCCGCAATATGTTGGTTGGTTCGATGGTTTGCTGTAATACCTGTAGCTGAATCGCACTCCCGTGGAACCTGCTGAGCGTGCTGGTCATATCTGATCGATGAACCAGCAGCCCATGAAAGGGCATCGGGACAGCATCCCCAGGGACTGATATGGCATCCGGCATCAGCAACAATGCATCCGCATGTAAATCAGCCAGTGGTCCAGCAAGGTCCAACGGTTTCGCGTTAGGCATAGCGGCTGTCACGGTGTTGTGGCAGGAAGAACTCATGGACGTAGCGGTCTACCTGAAGCAGGCCCTCGATATTGAGGCGAAGGAAGTTATCATCCTCCGTGAGGTTTCCTGTACTTCGGATGTAATCCAATGCAGCGGGGAACTGCTCACGCAAATCGACTCCGAATTTATCGCGGAAGTACTGAAGATCGAGGGATCCAAGCTTGAATTGGAGCACTGCTTCGCGGATAAGCTTTTCTTCACCGGATGGCGTAAGAGCCCGGAAGACCGGAAGATTTCCAGATTGGACGCGTTCGATGTAGGGATCGATGTTGTGTTGGTTCTGGAAGTGCGTCCCTCCGACGTGCGAGAACGATGCGACACCCAAGCCAAGGAGGTCCGCTCCCTGCCACAAATGATCTCGATAGAGGAACTTCGTGGATGGATTCTTTACTGCCGTATACGCACTTGTAACGGTGTAACCATTTTCGGAAAGCCGTGCGAATGCACGCTCGACCCACTCACGCTTTTTGGCCCATGTCGCAACAGGAGCCACATCGTTTCCAGCAGCTTGCATCTCAGCGAAAATCGTCGTGTTGTAAGGGATTTCCATTTGGTAGATGGTGACGCTATCGGGGGCCAGCTCAATGGTCCGCTCGATCGTGAAGTCCCAATCGGCATCTGTATCGCCCATCATTCCTGAGATGAGGTCGATGTTGATCTGTGGGAAACCAGCAGCGCGTGCGTAGCCATAGGCACGGTCGATTTCTTTGGAGCCGTGGGCCCGGCCATTCAGCTTGAGGATGTGTTCCTGAAAATGCTCAACACCGAGCGAGAGGCGTGTTACACCGATCTCACGAATGACATTGAGTTTATGTTCAGTGAGCGTCCCGGGTTCGCATTCAAAGGTAACTTCCTCTGCTTCATCCCATGGCAGCATTTCCTGCATCGAGGATGCAAGGTGCTTCAGCGCCTGGGTGCTGAGGTAGGATGGCGTTCCTCCACCGAAGTAGACGAACTTTGGTTTGCGACCATCAATGAATGGCTTATCCGCATACATCTTCAGCTCATCGATGACGGCATCGACATAGCGCTGAATTTCGGCAGCGTTCTTATCGGTGTAGACACGGAAATAGCAGAAGTGACAGCGCTTTCGGCAGAACGGGATGTGTGTATAGATTCCCAGAGGCGTGCCGGGGGCGGGCTTGCAGGAAATGACATCGAGAACTTCCGGGACCGCTTCCTGCTTCCAGAACGAGTATGGAGGGTAGTTGGAAACAAAGTAGTTTCCAGCCTTGGTTTCCTGGTCACCAAGCATTTCTAATCGAATCGGCTCTGCCATTTTGTACCTCTTGTACCCATACTAACTGCCGGGAACACTGTCATAAAGTATAGGCGTATCGCGGGGATTATTTAGTTGAAAGTAAACGTTTCAGCGTCGATTATTTGCAGAACATCCACAAGAGGGCGGATTCATTCAAGGGTTTCCGACACTCCGTGTGGAGCTCAAAGCTTTCGCAGCACTGGATAGGTCTTGCTACTGGTGATTTCCCGGTCGAAGACATTCCAGGTGACAAAGCCATCCGTGGTGAGCGGATCAAGCAAATGAAAGATGAGCATCCGAAGCGGCTGATTGGTTGAAACTATCCAGTAATCATCTGTCGTTGTGACACGCGGCTCCCAAGTACCCTCAACGGTTCGCAGCGGATGACCTTGAAACGGCTGGCTGACTTTAGTGTTCTTGATCAGGAATTGTTCAAAGCCAGTCGGTGTCTTCCGCAGCTCAGTGAGCTCAATTCCATGGAAGCGAAGAAGTCGGATGGCATCTGTGGATGCTTTTGGAACGGCATAGAGGGACGGCAATTTGGCCGCCGCCGTCATCGCCCAGCGGTCATAGGTCGGCAGGACAACCGACTTCCACTTTGTCGGAGCCTTTGTATGGTCAATGCGTGTCCCTGGAGGAGCATCTTCGAGGTCGACTTTCTCTTTACCGCGTGCGGCCATTTCAAAAGCGATGCCGGCTTCTACTGCGCGGTACCCATCGGCAGCGACAATGCGCTTTCGAATGTCCTTGCGGTCATCTACAAGCTTGTTCAGTGTCGCGAGGACAAACTGGTAGGTCGTCTCGATGCGGAAGCGGAACGGGAGGAAACTAACGGCTTCGGACAAGATTCCAATACGATTCCGCAATCCGGCGTAGTTGGTAACGTAGCGGCCTTCATAGCCAAACGTAGCCCAAATCACTTCTCCACTTCGGCGCTCCGCGTTTCCATAGTCAAAAAGCTCCCATTTGTGGGTTTTGCGCAGCTGCTTTCGCACGCTGGGGAGCAAGACATCGCGTTGATAGCGCAGGACGGCTGGGTCGGTATCGGGATGTGTGGCAGGCCCATAGGTCAGATGAAAGCCGTGTCGGGTTCCATTGGTGGTATGTAGGTCGAAAACGACATCCGGATCCCAGGCGCCATAGACTTCTCTGAGCACCCCACGCATCTCAGGGGATTCGGCCTTAATGCAATCGCGGTTCAGGTCGAGGTTCATCCCATTGTGACGCTCGCCAACGCGTGCCGGGCCATCCTGATGCGGCCGGTTTATGAGGCCATCTCCAAACTTTTCGTTTCCATCCGCATTGTAAATCGGGGCAATGACAAGTGTTGTTGCATCGAGGATGCGAGTTGGATCCGACTTCAACAAGTCTCTCACCAACATCAGGATTGCTTCTTTACCCTCGACTTCACCGGCGTGGATATTTGCCTGGATGTACACGACGAGGTGGTCACCACTGGCATGCGCCTGTGAGCCAGACGTAAATCCATTCTTGGAAACAATAAGCAGCGGAACATCCCGGCCTTCCGTGCTGCGGCACAGGGATGCGCGTTTTACGAAGGGGTATTCACGGGCAAGAGCATCGCAAAAGGAAGTGACATCGGCGAATGTGGATGTTTCCGCATAGCCGGTTACTTCGGCACGTGTCTGGAGGACAGTCTGCATGGAGATAGTTTAGCATCCAGCAACTCGTATTGTTACGGGGTTACAAACCGGGCTAACTAGGTTTTGATACCGTAGGGATGGGCTTTTCCGGGTTTAACTTGAGAAAGTCATCCACTGCGGCCCACGCCACCAGTCCCACTGCAAGAACGAGGAGCCCCCACCATGGTGAGATTCTGGTCTCAGAACCTCTTTTTCGCCGCTTCCCGCTCATGTATACCCCGCCTTTAGGATGCAGATGCGGCACTGTACCACTTTAATGCTGGATTAATGAAACATCAAGATACATAAGTTACATAAGCAGTATTTGGCATATGAGGCCATTCCACTACGCCAAGCGTGGAGGCGGAGAAAACACTCAAGATCGGAGTGTGCACTGAGAAAGTACGCCTGTTCCGAACATCAACATCGCACCAGTTGAGGGTGAGTGACGATGGGCAGTTGCCGTTTCTCTCCAACTATGCCGATTTGCGAACGATGACGGCGCACCACTCGCCTTCATCCGGGCTCGACAGCAAGGTATGTCCACGCTGCTCAAGCGCATCGATGACATCCTGACGTCGCTCGTGGATGATTCCACTTGTGACGAGCGTTCCACCCGGCACCAGGGATGCTGTTAGGGCATCTGCCATCCCGATGATGACATCCGGAAGAATATTCGCCACGACAATGTCAAATGGCCCTGCGGGAGGCTCTTCTGCGACATGGACATCGATTCCGCTTGTCACATGGTTCCGCTCGAGGTTGTCGAGGGAGACCTTTACCGCTACGGGATCATTATCGGTTGCGATAACGCTTGCAGCCCCTAGGAGGTATGCACCAAGGGCAAGAATCCCTGACCCGGTTCCGACATCAGCGACGCGCGCACCGGCAACCGGCAACGCTTCAAGTGCGCGTAGGCAAAGTCGGGTTGTGGCGTGGAGTCCCGTGCCGAATGCCATCCCGGGATCGAGCTCAATCACCCGTTGCTGCGGGGTTGGTGTGAAATCTTCCCAACTTGGCTTGATGACGAACGATTCACCGATCAGCTGTGGCTTGAAGTATTGCTTCCACGCGTGGGCCCAGTCTTCTTCGGCGAGTTTACGGCGCAGCGTGATTGGAAAAGGAATGGCTTCCTTGAGGCGCGCAAGGGCTCCTTCGAGGCGGTCATCGATGGGAAGATAACCCACCACTTCTCCATCACGTGCATCGTAGCCATGGCAACCTGCCTGCTCAAGGAGGGCGGCGCCGGCGAGTTCCTGGTCATCCCCGGATGCCGTTACAACAACTTCCGCCCAGTAAGCAGGTCCTGCCATGGTGTTAGTCCTCTCCGCGAAGGACGCGCTTGAAGCGATCCCACATCGTGCGTTGCTCGGATGCATGGTGGTGTGACTGGTCACCGCGCAGCTCTGCAAACTCTTCCAGTTTCTGACGTTCGGTATCCGAGAGACGGGTCGGAGTCACCACGTGCGCCACCACAATAAGGTTGCCCTTTTGCTGAGGCCGGCGAACATCGGGCATCCCGTGACCACGCAGCGTAAACCGCGCTTCAGGCTGTGTGCCTTCGGGGATTGTGACAGGAATTTCTCGTCCATCGATGCCCGTTACGGACAGCTGCGCACCGAGTGCCGCCTGTACAAACGAGATACTGACGCTGATGTAGAGGTCATGTCCATCCCGGACAAAGCGATCGTGCTCTTTCACACGGAACACAGCGTAGAGATCGCCACTGGGGCCACCCATGGCACCCGTGTGACCTTCACCGCGCAGGGGGACCGTCATACCTTCATCAATACCGGGCATGATTGGCACGGTGATCTTGGACTGCTTTTGGACTCGGCCCTTACCTCCACAGCCGGTACAAGGGTCCTTTATCGTCTGGCCGCGGCCGCCGCAGCGCACGCAGGGAACGACATTTTGGACCGTCATGAAGCCGAGGGACTGTTGCTGGCGAACTTGTCCTGCGCCGCCACAAGCGGTACAGGTTTCGGGCTTTGAGCCAGCCTTGGCTCCAGAGCCACTACAGGTAGCACAGGCTTCGACGCGCGGAATATTGATGTCCTTGGAACCGCCATTGAAGGCTTCTTCTAGGGTTACATCGATGGCAACTTCGATATCCTGTCCGCGTTGCGGGCCGCCGGCGCGGCGTCCGCCGCCACCTGCAAACTGATCGCCAAAGAAGGTCGAAAAGAGGTCTTCAAAGCCACCAAAGCCCTGCTGACCAGCGCCACCGCCGCCCATCCCGGGCATCGAATGTCCGAAGCGGTCATATTGACCGCGCTTTTGCTGGTCCGAGAGCACTTCGTAGGCTTCGGCGACTTCCTTGAACTTATCTTCAGCGGTTGCATCCCCGGGATTGACATCGGGGTGAAGCGTTCGCGCGAGCTTCCGGTAAGCCGACTTAATTTCATCCTGGCCGGCGCTTCTGCCGACACCAAGTACATCGTAGTAGTCGCGTTTATCTGCCATAGTCGTGATTCAACGTTCCGCGGATGTTTGAACAGTCAAACGCCCCCGAAGCCGCGGGGCCATCGGGGACGTATACATTACGATCGGAGAGAGCGGATTTACTCTTCGTCTTCGTCGGTAGCGACGGGCTCGTCTTCTTCTTCTTCTTCAGGCTCGACATCGTCGAGCTCTTCTTCAGACTCAACCAGCATCGCTTCCATATCAGCACCAAGCGCAGCAGCAGCACGTGCAAGCTCGGCATCCGGGAGGAACTCATCCACTTCGACATCGAGTTCACGCGCACCAACAACAGCCTGGCGATCCGCTTCAGCTTCCTGTCCAGCGAGGGATGATTTGTCTTCACGGCCCTTGATCACACCAGCGGCGATTTCCTCAAGTGCGATTGTCAATGGATTTTCGGAGTCCGTTTCGACACGGGCGCGGCTGCCCTCACGAATCTGGCGGCAACGCTTTGCTGCAAGAATCACCAGCTCATACTTCGATTCAATATTCGCTTCAATTTTGTCTGCGGACGGATAAATCATGACATCTCCTGCACTTCCGGCTCATCCACCTCTTCGGAGGATTCTCCAGAAGCAACGCGCTCCATTTCCAAAATGACCTTAACACCCGCGACATTCACGCCGCGAACCTCCGTGAGGTGACGCACTCGCGCCAGTGTCTTGATGTCGACATCCGAATACAAACGCCGGTTGGATCCAGTCCGCTGCGGCACCACGACACCCTCTTGATCGAGGACTCGCAGTATCCAACAAGGTAGACCGGCCAGCCGAGCGGCCACGCTGATGACGTAGACCGGTTCGTGCTCCTGATGCTCCATCTGTCTTTTCCATTGCCACACAACTTGCCGTAATGGCAAATCGTCAACCCAACATTGTACGCTGGAAATACGCCAATCTCAACCATTCAGGCACGGTGTTGGTGATGGCAGTCATCGGTACGCTTCCATTAATAGATATACTGGCTTTCGAAAACCAACCGACGAACGGATGTGCATCGCAGCCTCCTTTGTGATAGCATCCCTCGTTTGGAAGTACGTAAGTATTTTCATGTGTTAAAGGATAAAACCCATGCCGAAAATGAAGTCGCACAAGTCTGCCGTAAAGCGGTTCCACCAAACCGGGACCGGCAAGCTGATGCATCGGCACACCAAGCGGGCCCATTCTATGATTAAGAAGACCCCTGGGTGTCGTCGCCGGCTGTACAACGAAGCTTCTCTCCATCCTGGAAAGCGCATCGCTGTAGGCCGTCAGCTGCCATATGGTGCAACCTACTAAATTCGTCGTCGGGCGGCACGCCGCCCACACTCTCCTGGCAGTGAGCTATTCATTGTTTGGGAGACGGGACCCAACTGCGGGACATGCATCCCGCGCCCGAAAGGATAAGAAAAATGCCTCGTATTAAACGTGGTGTGATGGCTAAGAAGCGTCACAAGAAGATTATAAAGCTCGCCGAAGGTTACTTCGGCGCCCGTAAGAACGTTTTTCAGACTGCAAACGAAGCCGTTGCACGTGCTGGAAACTTTGCATACCGTGACCGCCGCAACAAGAAGCGTGACTTCCGCCGCTTGTGGATCACCCGTATCTCTGCAGCGTGCCGCAACGCTGGAACCACCTACTCTGCTTTCATCGCATCGATGATCAAGCACGGTGTCGAGCTCGACCGTAAGGTCTTGGCTGACCTCGCTGTACGTGATGGTGATGGCTTCATCAACCTGCTCAAGCAGGTCGGACTTGTTGCCTAAGCTGTCCTGACAGCTCGCAGACATCACAAGCCCGCCGGACACTGTTCGTGCGGGCTTGTGTTTTTCAATAAAGAACAGCATCGCCATGACACAGCCAATCGCCGACGTACAACGTGAAGCCCTTGCTGCCATCGCCGCCGCATCCACCACCGCAAATCTCACCGAGCTCGATACGCTTTACCTCGGACGAAAAGCCGGTCGCCTCACAGGCCTGATGCGCAATCTTGGCACCCTGCCCCCAGACGAAAAGCCCGCATTTGGCGCTGCACTCAATGCAGCAAAAACGGTTATCGAAGCCGCCATCGCCAGCCGGAACGCTGAGCTAGCGACAGCCGAACGGGATGCACGTGAGCAGCGGGAACGCATCGACCTCACCCTCCCCGGACGTACGCCGGAGCCAGGCCGCCTGCACCCCCTCACACAAACCTTTGAACAGGTTCGCAGCGTCATGCTCGCCCTCGGATTCAGCTTCACCGAATCCAACCACTGCGAAGAATACCTCTTCAACTTCGACTGGCTGAACTACCCGCCTGAACATCCAGCACTGGATGAACAGATGAGCTTTGTCCTCGATGATGACCATCTGATGCGGACGCACACGACTCCGACGCAGGGACGCGTGCTCGCCACTGGACAGAACCCACCGCTGCGCTATGCTCAGATTGGACGCTGCTTCCGCCGTGATGCTGTTGATGACACCCATAGCCATACCTTCCACCAAGTGGATGGCTTTGCGGTCGACAAAGATCTCTCGCTAGCAGATCTCAAAGGCGTGATGGCTGAAATCATGCGCGGCATCTTTGGCCCGGAAGCCATTGTCCGCTTCCGCCCTGACTACTTCCCATTCGTCGAACCCGGTGTGGAAATCGCCGTCAAATGGGGCGACCGCTGGCTAGAAGTCGGTGGTGCCGGGATGATTCACCCGAATATTCTCAGGCGAGCTGGAATCGATCCGACCGAGTATTCAGGATGGGCATTCGGCTTTGGGCTGGACCGGATGCCGATGGTTCTCCACGGCGTCGATCGCCTCCCACTCTTCCTCGAAAATGACCTACGGTTCCTCCGGCAGTTTTAGACATAGGTTTAGTAAGTAGTCCCAGACCGGACACGCAATCTGTAAACAAGTCCACTGTCTGGATTTCGAGATGACTAACGTAAGACAAATGATGAAAACGACGTTAGGTTTCTACAGCAGCTCTGACATCAGATTCTTAGGAATAAGCGCATGAAAGTACCCATCTCCTGGCTTCAGGAATTCATCCCCGTTCCAACCGATGGCGAGGCATTTGACACATTTTGTGATGCCCTGACAATGGCGGGTCTTGAGGTTGAGGAAATCCTCGATGGCCCAACTCTGTACACAAAAGTCACCCCAAACCGTGGCGATTGGGCATCCATCCTCGGAACCGCTCGCGAAGCAGCCGCCATCAACCCGGCAATATCTGTGACGCATCCCACAGGAGCGGCACTCACATCCGGCAGTGGGCCAGTTAGCGTCACCATCGCGGACCCGGATGCCTGTCCACGCTACGCTGCCACCGTTATCCGCGGTGTAACGATTGGCCCTGCTCCAGAGTGGATGCAGCTTCGCCTCACGCAGGCTCTCGGGGACAAGTACAAGCCGGTAAACAATGTTGTTGACATCACTAACTACGTGATGCTCGAGCTTGGCCAGCCTTTGCACGCCTTTGACCTTGCAACCATCCAAGGTGGCAATATCATCGTTCGCCGCGCAAACTCTGACGAGAAGCTGAAAACACTTGATGGTGAAGAGCGTGTGCTCTCCGCACTGCCTCTTTGTATTTGCGATGAAAGCCGCCCGGTTGCCATCGCAGGCATCATGGGTGGCCTCGAAACGGAAATCACCTCCGGCACCACCGACATCCTGCTTGAATCCGCGCACTTTGAACCAATCACCATTCGTCGTGGGAGCAAGGCACTTGGACTTGCCAGTGAAGCTAGCTACCGCTT
>JBEEMN010000003.1:0-22626 GCA_041192625.1 Armatimonadota bacterium | reverse complement strand
ACATGCTTGAGCCCGGTCGAGCGTACATTGCTATCTGCGATGTTTAAGAAGTCCCGGATGTCATCGTAGCCGTGGTCATTTGTAAAACCGAAAGGGCTACCAGCCGAGTCCGTAACGTATATTCCCTGTGGATCCGATGTCTGGACCATTTGACGGTTCAGGTCTAGGCGTGACCGTCCGGGGACATCGCCACTAAGGACACTTCCGCTACGGGTGCTAGTCCCGAAGAGCATCGTAGATTTCACCAGATTCATGAACCACGTATGCGATTTTGAAGGGTAGTACTGTAAGTCTTGCGTGTTTGCAATAACCGGGATGTACTTACCTTTTATCCGTGCTTGAAGACGGGGATCTGAGAAGGACCGACGGCCCCTTTGACCATTGTTTCACGTACATCCCTGCGGGTTCCCGACCATAATCCACATCAGAATTGGGAGCTTTTCCTTTGTGGAACGTTTCCGTGCTGCCATGATGTTGGTCATCCACGGGATTGCTTTCCAGCGATCATCGGTTACGGTTGGCTCTAAGGACTCCAACTGTTCGATGAAAGTGTCTCCAAAGATGCTTCTGATTGTTTGTGTTGTTATTCCAGGCATTTTTACCGGGTTTCCTGAATGTTCGTGTGTATTTGCGACTATATGTGAAGGATTGCGTGGATGTCAATCGGAAATGTCATTCATGGAAAAACTTAGTACAGCTGGCCTGAAAATGGGTCCGGGATTGGTTAATCGTCGGTCAGTTTTACTGGGTGCTCTCTACGGTGGGCTGCTCGCTGCCACAACCTTGGCCCCAGTGACAGCACTAGCATCCGGCAACCTACAACGCCCAGCTGGTACCAACAAACGGGTCATCATCATTGGCGCTGGAATTGCCGGCCTTTGCTCAGCCTATGAACTTGAGCAGCTGGGATACGACGTTGTGATTCTCGAAGCGAGCGACAGTTATGCCGGTGGGCGGGTGCGAACGCAACAGCTGGGGGATGGCCTCTACGGTGAACTTGGCGCCATGCGTATTCCAGCAAACCATCACCTCACAAGGCACTACGTAAACAAGTTTGGCCTAAAGCTGCGCCCGTTTGTCCAGTCGAATCCGAATGCCTACTATTACGTCCGTGGCAAGAAAGTACGCATCCGTGATGAGGCAAATGTCAACGCACTGTTTCAACTAACCGGTGATGATGCGACGAAGTCATCCTTTGATTTCTGGAATCAGTCTGTTTTGAGCATTCTTGAATCTCTTACTGACGATGAGCGTGCCGATTTACGCCGTGTGGCATTCACCACGAACCGACTGCGCAGTCTTGACCGCTTATCGCTGGAAGAGGTGTTTCGTCAGAACGGAATGTCAACCGATGCCATTGAGTTTTTTGCTAGTTTGTGGGCCTACGAAACATCCCTCCAATCAGGAATCACAACACTCCTTCGTGAGGAACTGGAAGAGGTTTGGATAAATTCATTTGATGAAATTGTCGGTGGAATGGGTGAGCTACCGAAGGCCTTTGTGAAACAGCTCCGCTCCAAGCCTCGCATGGGATGTAAGGTCACCCGGGTTGAACAAAACGCATCAACTGGCAAGGTAACTGCGTTTTATAATTCTGGTGATGGCTGGGACAAGGTTGTAGGGGACTGCATGATCTGTACGGTTCCGCTCTCTGTGATGGGCCGAATTGAGTTTCTACCGGGTCTCAGTGCTGGCAAGATGCGGGCATCAAGACAGGTCATTTACGATTCTAGTACCAAGGTTCTTGCACGAACATCCCGTCGTTTCTGGGAAACAGAAGATGGCATTTACGGTGGTGGAACGATGACCGACCTTCCAACGGGAATCACGTACTACCCATCTGATAACGCAACGGCGCGGGACCCACGCATTTCGAAAAAGCCAGCCGTGATGCTCGCATCGTATACATGGGGACAGCCCGCGAGGCGCTTGGCTGCGTATTCGCCGGATGAGCGGCATGAAGTGACTTTACGAAACCTCAGCAAGGTCCATCCGCAGCTGCGTGAGAAGGACATGGTGGAGAAAGTCGTGAGCTGGTCATGGGATACAAATCCACTGAGTGCTGGAGCATTCTGTTGGTTTGCGCCAGGTCAGCATGATGCTCTTTATCGGGATGTCATTTCAACGGAAGGTCGGATTTTCTTTGCCGGTGAACATGCATCCCTGACGCATACGTGGATACAGGGAGCCATTGAATCCGCACAGCGTGTCGTTCAGGAAGTTCGCTTGACTGCTTAATGATTGAGGCGAACTAGTGTGTAAAAAACACTGGGCGTTACAACTACGCTCTCCATGTAGCGGTGCAGCGCAGCGTGTCTCCTCAATCATTCTGTTCTGGCAGGAATACAGGCCGCCCCTGTGTAACAATCGTACCTATGGAAGAAACACAGATTACCCAGGAAGCTGAGCTTCGCGCAGCAATGACGCGTCGCAAGCTACTCCGTGATGCATCGTTAACCGTTGGCGGCGTTTTGGCTGCCGAGATTGTGTCTGCTACATCGGCTGATGCACTTGATAAAACGCCAAAGATCATATTGGGCTCAGGAAGCCATAAATATGAATGTGTCCACGACTGGTTGGTGCTTCCCAACAACGTAAAGTGGGGCGACACACAGGGTGTTTGTCAGGATTCTAAAGGCCATATCTACATTTCGCATACCGTAGGTGCTGACAGCCAGAGCAAAGATGCAATCGCTGTCTTCGACCGCAAGGGCAAGTTCATCAAGACCTTTGGTTCGCGCTTTGCCGGCGGTGGACATGGAATTGAAGTTCGTAAGGAAGGCTCCAAAGAGTATCTTTACCACTGCGATACGGCTCATCGTCAAGTTGTGAAGACCGACCTCGATGGCAATGTCATCTGGGAAAAGGGTCTGCCAACCGAGTCTGGTGTTTATCAGGGCGGTGCTGCATTCATCCCGACGAACGTCACGTTTGCCCCGAATGGTGACTTTTATGTCGCTGATGGCTACGGCTCAAACTGGGTTCATCAGTTCAATATCAAGGGTGACTTGGTACGAACGTGGGGCGGCAGTGGTAGCGCTAATGGAAAGCTTAGCCAGCCACACGGCATCTGGGTCGATGCGCGTGGATCCGAGCCACTCGTGATGGTCTGTGACCGTGGCAACAATCGCTTGCATTACTTCACGTTGGATGGCAAGTTCGTCCGAATTGACAAGGATGGAATGCGTCAGCCTTGCCATGCAGATATTCAAGATGGACATATGCTCATCCCCGATCTCGCGGGTGTCGTAACCGTTTTGGACGAAAACAACAAGGTTGCTGTCCACCTCGGTGATAGTGCTGGCATCGCAAACTTGCCAGGACGTGGCCGTGCGCGAACGGAATTCCTTCCAGGTAAGTTTGTCCACCCACACGGCGCCAAGTTCCTTGCAAACGGAGACATTCTGGTAGGAGAGTGGCTTCCTATTGGTCGCGTCACCCTCCTCAAACGTATCAAGGCATAGTCGTAGGCATGCCCCATTCAGAACTTTTTCCGGATGGGGCATGCATAGCAACTGCTCACTGCAGGGTATACTCATACCGCTGAGGAGCGTTGCAATCCGTCATTCGGATCAGGCTCAGCTAAGAGAACCGCGCTCACCTTGGACCCACCAAGGTGGGTTTTTCTTTGTTGAGAGGCAACTGATATGAACGATGTAACGACATCCACAATTGCAACCGACTTTGTGGTTACTGATCTCGGTCTGGCTGCATGGGGTCGCAAGGAAATTGCGATTGCAGAGACCGAAATGCCAGGTTTGATGGCAATCCGTGCTGAGTATGCAGCGGCACAGCCCCTCAAGGGCGCGCGTGTGACCGGCTCCCTCCACATGACGATTCAGACCGCTGTCCTGATTGAGACATTGGAAGCACTTGGCGCTGAAGTCCGCTGGGCAAGCTGTAACATCTACTCCACACAAGATCATGCAGCGGCAGCTATCGCTGCTGGCGGCACACCTGTGTTTGCCAAAAAAGGCGAGACACTGGTTGAGTACTGGGACTACACCCATCGCATCTTTGAGTGGACCGATGGCGGTTACACCAATATGATCCTTGATGACGGTGGAGATGCGACATTGCTTCTGCACCTCGGTACCAAGGCAGAGACCGACCTCAGTGTGCTGGACAATCCTACATCCGAGGAAGAAGAAATTCTGTACGCATCGATCAAGGCAAAACTCTTGGTTGATCCGCATTGGTATTCCGTTCGCCTCGCCGAGGTTAAGGGAGTAACGGAAGAAACGACAACCGGTGTACACCGCTTGTATGAGATGAGCCGTCGTAATGAATTGATGCTTCGTGCTATCAATGTCAACGATTCGGTTACAAAGAGCAAGTTCGACAACCTGTACGGCTGTCGTGAGTCGCTGGTCGATGGTATCAAGCGTGCAACCGACGTCATGATCGCAGGTAAGGTCGCGCTGGTTGCTGGTTACGGTGATGTTGGAAAGGGCTCTGCTCAGGCACTGCGTGCACTGTCGGCTCAGGTCTGGATCACCGAAATTGACCCAATCTGTGCGCTGCAGGCAGCCATGGAAGGCTACCGAGTCGTTACGATGGACTATGCTGCTGACAAGGCTGACATTTTCGTAACCGCGACGGGTAACAAAGACATCATCACCCGTGCCGTTATGGACAAGATGAAGGATCAAGCAATCGTCTGTAACATTGGCCACTTTGACAATGAAATCGATGTTGCTGGGCTTGAAGATCTCGAGTGGGATGAGATCAAGCCACAGGTCGATCACGTGATCTGGCCAGATGGTAAGCGAATCATTCTTCTTGCGAAGGGCCGTCTCGTAAACCTCGGCTGTGGAACCGGACATCCGTCGTACGTGATGAGCTCATCGTTTGCGAACCAAGTCCTTGCACAGATTGAGCTGTGGCAACATCCTGACACCTACGAGGTTGGTCAGGTCTATGTCTTGCCAAAGCACCTCGATGAGAAGGTTGCCCGCCTTCAGCTGTCAAAGCTTGGCGCGATGTTGACTGAGCTTTCCCCAGAGCAGGCAGCGTATATCGGTGTTGAACAACACGGTCCCTATAAGACCGAAACCTATCGCTACTAGGTATTCTCGTTCCTTTAGGCTATGTGGCCGGCTTGAGTTTTCGAGCCGGCCACGTGTCATTAATTACGCTCACATTTGTATTGACCGGATGTGCCATCCCGATATAATCGCACATCAACTGTTTCCCAGTGGAAATATCAGGTCAACTGCATGCTTATACAGTCCCGTTTAAAAACGCTTCTCTTGTGCGTCGCTGCATTCCTACCAAACCTTGGATATGCACAAATCGTACGGAAGGAGCTGTCCGTACCAGCAAGCTCAATCGATACGCGCCTTTGGCAACCGCAAGTTGTAGAACGCCATCAGGGAAATGTTGAGCCGCCTGAAAACCCCGTGATGCCGCCGAAGGTAACCAGCAAACGCCACGATGTTCCAGTCGGCAAAGTGGATGCAGGATCAGCGCGGGTTGCACCTGGTAAGAAGTTTCCGGGTATGTCCAGTACCGGGTGGTATCCACCGGACTGTGATATCGCTGTGGGACAGAATCATATTGTTGAGGTTGTCAATTCTTCGATAGCCTTCTACACAAAGTCTGGTACGCGTCAGCTGCAGCAAACGTTCGAAACATTCTTTTCGGGTGTTGCGGGAGGTTCGTTCCTCTTTGATCCGAAGGCGTACTACGACAGGGCGAATAACCGCTATGTAATCGTGGTTCTCGAACAGGATGGTGGTTCGGAAACAAGCAAAGTTCTGGTCGCAGTTTCCGATGATGCCGATCCAAACGGCACGTGGCACCGCTACCGCTTCGAAGCCAAGCTGACTCTTTCCGGTACATCTTATTGGCTCGACTATCCGGGCTTTGGTTATAACCAGGATGGCTACGTCATCACTGGGAACATGTTTGGCTTTAGTGGTGGCTGGGCAGGTGTGCAATTCCTGACGATTCCCAGCGCGCCTTTACTTACCGGTTCGCCTGCCAATGTTTACTCACTTCGCGATGGCAATGGTGCATCTGCTCAGGTCGCGGAATGTGTTGATACATCGAGCGCGGTGTACGCAATCGGCGCAGCCGGTTCGAATGACCACAGACTTTATGCCTTGACCAATGTCGGGACAGCCAATCCGGCGTTAGTCTCCAGCGATGTCGGCGTCTCGAATTACAGTGGCCCTACAAAACGTGCGACGAGTACCGGGGGGCAAACTCTGGATGCCGGTGATGGCCGTCTTATAAATGCATGGTGGACCAATGGCCGAATGCTGGCTGCGCACGCAATTCAGATTGGTAACAATGTCGGTATTCGCTGGTATGAGTTTTCGACTGCTGGCTGGCCCAATGGCGGAAGCCCGTCCCTTATCCAGAGTGGCAACATTACCTCCAACAATTACGACTACTTCTATCCTGCGCTCGCCAAGGATTCCAGCGGGGCTATTGGGTTGGTCTTTGGCGGTTCTAACGCTAGTGAAACAGCAAACATCTTTGCCACTGGACGCCTGACAACTGACCCGCTTGGAAATGTCGGGACCCCGGTAAATCTTGGGGTGTCGGCTGGCGTTGGGTATACCGGTGGCCGCTGGGGAGACTACTTTGGTACTGAAGTCGATCCTGTGGATGGGCGTACCTTTTGGTCGATTGCAGAAACATTAGGCGCAAACAACGATTGGGAGACACAAATTGTTAGTTTTAGTCTTAGTCCTGTTGTTTCCACAGTAACGGTATCTCCAACCACACTGGTTGCCGGACTTTCCGCTACAGGGACCATCACGCTTTCAGGACCAGCCCCTGCCGGTGGGCAGCTCGTGTCGCTCACAACGAACAATGTTGCAGCGACCGTCCCCGCCACCGTGAATGTGCCACAAGGTTCAACATCGGCCACATTCAGCATCACAACTGTAGCCGTTCCAGCAGAGGTGACGGTCACAATCACAGCCACCACAAGCTTACGTTCATCGAGTGCAACATTGTTGCTGAAGCGAACGGCTATCGATGCTGTTAATGCGCAAAAGACCTCAGTCCCAGGTGGCGAGTCGGTTTCTGCATCTGTATCCCTAACCGGCAATGCGGGTGTTGGTGGTCTAAAGGTGGATCTGTCCGTAAATGATCCATCCGCAGCAGTACCTGTCTCAGTTACAATTGCATCGGGGCAGCTTTTTGCCGCGTTTTCAGTTTCAACATTCCCAGTTGCTGATGACCGTGTTGTTACGATTCGGGCAACCGCCGATGGGCTTGTAAAGACCAAGCAGATTACTGTTGAGCGGCCGAGACTATCTACTGTTCAGTTATCACCATCATCCTTTGCAGGTGGCGAGCAGGTACAGGGTACGATTCGCCTGACCGGAGTCGCACCTGTTGGTGGGATTGTGGTTGCATTGACATCATCCGATGCCGCATTAACCGTCCCTGCGTTTGTTACGGTAGAGGCTGGGAAGTCTGAAGTCTCGTTTGATGTAACGGTGCGTCCGGTCACAACAAACAAGGATGTTGAGATCTCAGCAGCGCACCGGGGACAAACGCTCAAGGGTACATTCCGACTTGAAAAAACAGTCCTAAAGGACCTTTTATTCAGTACGTCCGAGTGCATTGGTGGGGATACGGTTCAACTGGTTGTTTCCCTTAATGGTCCGGCACCGGAATTCGGTATGGTTGTCAACTTGTCATCCAGCCACGGTGCGGTCTCAGTACCATCCAGTGTTACCGTGCCGGCAGGTGAACGGTCTATTACGTTGGACTTGAACATAAGCGCCGTTGCAGTTGACACAGCTGTTACGTTGATCGGAACGGGCAATGCCGGAGAAGCTTCGGCCTCGATCTTGGTTAATCGCCCTGAGTTGACATCGTTGCTGATGTCGCCGAAATCAGTGACCGGTGGTCTGGATGCATCTGTTATTGTTCGCCTTACGGGCATTGCGCCAGTGGGAGGAACAACCGTAGGCCTCACATCGGATAATGCAGCAGCACAAATCCCGGCGTTTGTCATTGTTCCTGAGGGCAAGTCCGAAGTTTTGGTGAAGGTTACAACGATTGCCGTCGGTACTGATTCAGAAGTCTACGTTTCGGCGAGCAACGAAACCGAATCATTGAGGGCGAAGTTGATTGTAAAGCGGGCGTCGATGGCGACGGCTGTTTTGACACCGAACTCAGTCCTTGGTGGGACAGCATCGAAGTTAGATCTGACCATTACCGGTCCTGCTCCGATCGGTGGGTTGAAAATCGATATCACCACCGATGGCTCTGGCACGCTGATTCCATCAACGGTGACGGTTCCATCAGGTGCAAAGAGTGTTTCTGTTCCTGTCACGACTTTGGCTACAAATCGCACCCGGGTCGACCGAATCTCGGCTCACGTCAATGCGACATCGGCGTACGACATGCTCACTGTTCGAGCCGTCGTTCCTTCTGTAATCTCGCTTACACCAAATCCGGTGACAGCTGGCGGAAAGGTTACCGGCACGATTACACTGCGCGACCCAGCTCCAGTTGGTGGATTGCTTGTTGCGTTGTCCAGTGATCGTACATCGGCCGCTGTACCTGCATCTGTGCTTGTGCCTGCTGGAAAGTCATCGGCCACGTTCATCGTGACGACAAGTGTAGTGACTGTGGATGTTCAGGCGACAATCAAGGCCACTGCCAACGCTGAGTTTGCATCGACCGTGCTGGCTATACGCGTTCCTGCTCCGCAGCGCATTACCTTCACTCCATCGGAATTAACCGGAGGTGCCAAGGGTACGGCGACGATAGACCTTACAGTGCCTGCACCAACCGGGGGACTGATTGTCAAACTGACATCCAGCATTGCATCGTTGGTTATTCCGACATCTGTGGCTGTTCCTGCTGGAAAGTCATCGGTTACGATTCCAATCGCAACCTTGGTTGTGTCATCGGATGTAACGGCAAAGGTGACTGCAAGCGCAAATGGAATTGCAGTAGTCGCAAACATCCCGATAAAGACTCCGAGAGTAAAAGCAATCATTGCCACTCCAACAGCTGTTCTTGGAGGCAAACCAGTTGCCTTTACAGTCACCTTGAGTGGAGTAGCTCCGGCAAGCGGAACCTCGCTAACGATTGCAAGCACGAGTGGTGTATTGGTCGTTCCTGGTAGTGTTAAAGTCCCATCTGGAAAGGCGACAGTCAGCTTTGTGGGGACGACCAGTTCTGTGTCAAGCGCGACAGATTGTAAAGTGCGTGTAACTGCGGCTGGTGAAACCAGTGAGACGGTTGTTATGGTGAGACCGACGGTAGTGAAGTCACTTGTGGTTGCGCCAGTATCCGTTATTGGTGGGGGGACAGCTGTAGTGACGATAACGCTAACGGAAGCAGCACCCGTTGGCGGGGTCATCGTTAGCCTAGAGTCCTCATCAACCAAGTTCCCGGTACCTGCTGTAATGTCAATTCCAGCTGGTAAGACATCGGGTGTTGTTTCAGTCGTGACAGCTGCAACGTCAAGGGCCGAGAGTGTCGTTGTCACTGCAAAGCTTGGGGGAGCAGAAACTTCGGGAACGGTGACTGTTGTCCCTGTTGCACTGTCATCCTTTACGGCGACACCCACAAGCGTCAAGGCAGGTGGATCGATTGTGATCACGCTTAAGTTGGCTGCTGTCAGTGGTGTACCGGTTGATGTCGTGATGACAACATCAGATAACGCGCTTCTGCCAGTGCCGGCAATCATTACGATTCCTGCTGGTCAACTTACGCTACAGCAAGTGATTACCGTTGGGGCCACTGGAGTAAAGAAGGCTGTCCTTTTGAAGGCTTCGACGCAGACGGTACCGAAGCAGCTTACGGTGAATGTGAATCCATAGATTACGAAAAGGTGATTTCAATGACAAGAAGAAGTGTTTTGACAGGGTCGATGGCAATGATGCTGGGAAGCAGCGCCTTTGCGGGCATGCAATCCAACTCCGGTTACAAGTTAATTGGGCAGGATCGGGGTCATGTTGCGATACTCAACAAGAAGGGTGAGGTTGAGTGGGAGATTGAATGCCGTCATAACTCCCATGACATTGCGGTTCTTCCCAATGGCAACTTCCTGTTACATACAGCTCCCAACAAAATCGTGGAAGTAACACCTGAGAAGCAAGTCGTTTGGTCGTGGGAATCCAAGCCGGTTGCGCCTTATACAGGATATGTCGAGATCCACGGTTTTCAGCGGTTACGCGATGGAAGCACGATGATAGCGGAAACTGGGAATCTGCGAATTATTGAGGTTGATAAGGCTGGCACGATAACGAAAACCGTTCCAATCACCGTCGAAAGGCCCGATTCGCACCGTGACACACGTCGGGTTCGTAAGACGGATGCAGGCACTTATCTTGTTTGTCATGAAGGCTTGGGCAAAGTTCGCGAGTATGACGGTGCTGGCAAGATTGTGTGGGAGTACACGCTGGACCTAGCTGGTCAACCTGCCACCGGCGGCCACGAGGGTCATGGGGTGAGTGTCTTCAATGCGGTTCGTTTGAAGAACGGCAATACGCTCATCGGTGGCGGAAACAATAACCGTGTCTTCGAACTTACCAAAGAAGGTAAGACTGTCTGGAGCATTGAGCGGGATGAGCTGAAGCGTCCGGATGGTCGTTCTATTCACCTTTGTTGGATCACGAGTCTTCACGTACTTCCTAACGGAAATATAGTCTTCGGAAATACACACGCTGGACCTGAAAATCCTCAAATGATTGAAGTAACGCGCGATAAGAAGGTTGTTTGGACACTCGACAATTGGAAAGTGTTTGGAAATGACTTATGCGCCGTTTGGTTGATGGATGCAAAGCGTGGAACCATTCGTTAATGTGTTGATTTTTTCACTCTCTAATCGTGATTGAGCAGTGGAAATAGTGAATTGCATTGTTCCGATGTGTCATTCCTATGCTGAAACGAACTCAGACTGTCGAAATTTTCGCAGTCTGGGTTTCTTTTTGTTAAGAGATGGAGTAATGGTGAACGGGAAATTCAGTGAAATTCCGGGGACAATGTTGGAAGGTATCCGCACTCATCATGCGGAAATTTCCTCTAACCCTGTCAAAGGGTCGAAAGGGTTTCGGTATCGATCACCATGCAATCCAAAATGATTAATCGAAAGGCAGGCCTCCTGCTAGCATCCCTCGGGGTGCTCGCGGTTGGTACTGTGCCGGCTGAAGCGCAAGTGCGTCTCGGTTGGGTACGTAGTACTGGCACTAATCCAACGTTGGCAGTTACCCGTAATGCTGCGGGTGAAGTGTTCACGTTCGGAAATGGCACTGTTAACAAGCACTCTAAGACTGGTTCACTTGTTTGGACCAAAGCTGTCGGTACATTTACGTACGGTACGACGGTTGCAAACAACGTTGTGTCCCTTCATGCCGGCCAAGATGGCGGCGTCTACCTCGTAGAACGTCAGGGGCCAAACTACACATCCACCGTTATTCGCTACTGCAATAACAATGGCGTTGTAGGTTTCACCCGCACGTTTTCCGGTCACGTAAACATCGCCTTCAACGCGAACTTCCCTGTTGCAGTCTCTGACTCTGCAGGCAACCTGTTTGTGACGGCGCAGACCGGATCAGAGACTGTTCGCTTGTGGAAGGTAACCCCTGCTAACGTTTCGACAGCTGTGGACGTCACGGTTACACCGCTTGAGCTTGGTGTCACCGATGTCTTTACATCATCGTTGATTGTCCCAGACAATGCCGGTGGAGCTGCGCTGTTTATTGACCACTCTGATGGTAAGGGACATGCAAACCGCCGCTTCAATGCATCTCTTGGAACAACCCAAACAGTCAACTACAACACATCGGCTTATGAGCGATGGGCACAGGGTGCCGAGCAGTCTGCTGTTGTCAAGAATGGCTTGATCTATGCTATTCGAAACACAACGGATGTCTTTGGTTCAACGACTGGTAAGGATCTTGTCGAAGTTGCAGCGGATGGCACACGTGCAATCAAGCGTTCTGGGACGGACCTCCGCGGCGTATCGCTTAGCCATACCGGAAACTTGGCTGTCGTTACAGCATCAAGTGTAACGCGCAACAGTACAACCTATCCTGCATTCAATGTAGGCTTGGAGAACACTGCTGGCACGATTACAGCTCCAGTGCGTGCATTTGCAAACTTCGGCACGACAACACCAATCCAGTTTGGTGCACTTGCCACCAGCCTCATCTCTGGCGTACGCTCGAACCCGTTTGGTGTCAGCTACTCCTCCGGTGTTGCAAATGGCGCATTCTATGTGGTCAACGGTGTTGAGGATGCTACATCCACCTTCGCTGGACCATGGCCAGTTCGCTTCAGCGAAGTTGGTTTGAATGTCGCAGATACGGCTTCTGTGGTGAACCTCTCCACATATATGAGCCCGAACCGCTTCTTCTTCAACAACGCATCAGCATACGTAACGACAAATGCTGGAACGGGTGTAACTGGATCCCTTCTGTGGTCTGGTCCTCTGACAACGGCGTTCAGCGATGATGGCATTTATGCTGCGTTGACCGTTGCTGGAACAGCATCGGTTGCGAAGTATCACTTCACCGCACCTAGTGTCACAGGCCAGCCAAGTATCATTCCTGGTGGACCTGGAGCTACCGATCAGGTCATCACCCTTACTGGTGACAAGTTCGGCTACAACGATGTCTTCCGGATCAACGGTGTAGCTTGTGCGACCAATGTCGTATCTGATGGTTCCCTTCAGGTCACGATTCCTGCATCGGCAATTAGTGTTAAAGGTATCTACCCGATCAGCCTTGGTTACACATTCGAAAACGGAACAACCAATGCGCTGGACCTCGGGACAATTGAGGTTGGACCTCGTCCTGTACTCGATGTTGCATCCCTTGCACCAAACCCATTGCATGGCGGTGAGGATCTTACCTTCACGGTTTCCCTGAATGAGCCTGCTGGCTTCCCTGGTCAAACCGTTACCGTTACGAATACCAACCCTGCAGTTACTCTGCCAGGAACGGTTTCCTTCGCAACGGGTGAGACCACCAAAACCTTTACCATTGTTCCTTCGTACGTAACAACAGATACGACGGGCGATGTTACATCGGTTCTTGATGGTGTTACCAAGACATCGACTCTGACAGTTCTTTCGCACAAAGTCGCAGCGCTTGATGTAACGCCATCAACTGTGATCGGTGGAAACAGCTCTGTCGGTACCGTTACCTTGACAAGCAAGGCTGCTCCTGGTGGCTACGTGGTTGCGCTGTCATCTGACAATCCAGCAATCACGGTCCCAGCAGAAGTGACGGTGGCTGCAGGCGAAACGACAGCAACATTCCCAGTTGATTACGATGTCGTTGCTGATGATTCCAATGGTGTTGTGACAGCTCAGTTGAATGGTTCTTCCAAGACCAGCAACGTAACTGTCAAGGCAGCTAACATCACTTCGCTCGGTTTGTCCAAGACAAGCACAGCTGGTGGAAATGATGTCACCGGTACCGTTACGATTGATGGAATGGCACCAGCGGGTGGTTTGACGGTTACATTGTCATCGTCGAACTCCAAGGTCGTTGTTCCTGCATCTGTAACGATTCTTGAAGGAATGACTGAAGCGACCTTCACTGCAACAACGGTTTCGACGGCTGTTGCAACCCCTGTGACTGTCACAGCAAGTGCACGTGGCGTTGTCCTCAACAAGGACATCACCATTACGGCACCTGTAGTTGTTTCCGTTGTGTCGAACCCGACATCCATTACCGGATCCAATACCGGTACTGCGACGGTTATGCTTGATGGTCCAGCTCCAACATCCTGGAACGTGACGGTTACCTCTGACAATCCTGCCCTTGGCTTTGGATTGGCTGCTGGTGTACCTATCGCAACAAAGGCCACTTCGGTTTCGGCCGGAGCGCGTAGTGTGAATGTTGGTATCAACACGGCATATGTCACTGCTGATACTGCGGTCAACGTCACGGCTACACGTGCTGGTGTTTCTGCAACAACGGTTGTCAATGTTCTCCCACCTGCTCCTGCAAGCGTCGTTCTGACTCCTGCATCAGTGCGTGGCGGTGTCAACACATCGCTGAGAGTCAACATCACTGCTAAGGCACCTGTAGGTGGCTTGGTCGTTGCATTGGCGTCCAATCGGTCTGAAGCAACTCCTGTTGCTATGGTTACCGTTCCAGCTGGACAAACGTTTACAACAACATCGGTGCCTACCAAGGCTGTCTCGGCAAATGCAACTGCGGTTCTTTCCGCAACTGCATACGGCTATACGAAGACTGCAACTCTTGCGATCACTCCTTCGGTTCCGTCGTCTGTTGCGATGACACCGAACGCAGTTGTTGGCGGAGTTTCATCGACGGGGCGTGTTACCCTCAATGGACCAGCCGGTCCTGATGGTGCGGTTGTCACATTGGTTTCATCCAGCCCTAAGGTAACCGTTCCTGCAACTATTACTGTAGCTGCTGGTGCAACGAGTGCGACCTTCACTGCATCCACAGCCACAGTTCCGAGCAACATCAGTGCAACGGTACGTGCTACATTCAATGGCACGACTGTAACTGGTACGCTTACTGTCCAAGCTCCTAAGCCGAGTGCTGTTGCATACAACCCAGTCGTCCTTACAGGCGGCAAGTCTGGTGTTGGAACAGTTACATTGAACGGTCGGGCACCTGCTGGTGGATTTGAGGTCCTCCTCGCGGCTGATAATGGAATCTTCACGATTCCTGCATCCGTAACCGTGGCTGAGGGAGCTCTTTCGGCAACCTTCCCTGTGTCCGCGCTTGTCGTAGACACAGATACGGTTGTAACGACCACGGCTACCGCGAACGGTACAACTGTTACCAAGACCATCACCGTTGCTGCGCCAGTTTTGTACACTGTCACAGTTGCATCGATGTTGAACGGTGGGGCATCGACCGTTGGTAAGGTTACGTTGACAGGTGTTGCACCTGTTGGCGGAGTGACGGTATCGCTCGTCAGCAACAATCCTGCTGTATCGGTTCCTGCAACCGTAACGGTTCCTGAAGGCGCGCTCAGTGCTAACTTCACAGCGACATCTGTTGCTGTGAATGCTGACACCACCGGAACGGTCGTTGCAACGCAAGGGACCGTTAGCAAGTCTGCTAACGTGACGGTTCGTGCTGCAGTTGTCTCTGCGATTACAGCATCACCAACTTCCCTCAAGGGTGGAAACAACATCACGTTCCGAGTGACACTCGGAAGTGCTGCTGGCCCATCGGGAACAGTTGTGACGTTGACAAGTGCAAACAGTGCTGTGACGGTTCCTGCAACCGTAACAGTTCCTGCTGGCACATCGACAGTTACCTTCACCGGAACCACAACCGCTGTGACCGCAGTCACATCGGGCGCTGTTTCTGCAGTGACTGGTGTTACAACGAAGTCTGTTACGATTACGGTCAACCCATAATCTTTACAGCTTAGAACTGGCCCGTGGATGGTTATCATCCACGGGCTTTTTTTGTGCCTTTAGCTATTCACTGTCGCCGAAAACTATCGGGTTGAAGACCATGTTCTGAAGTGGACGATCTTCATTCTTATGTCTAAAAAATGAATGCGTGCAGTATTAGCCATTCTTAATGTTGTTCGGGTGATGATTTATGTCCGCTGATCTAAACGTTGTAAAGCACTTGCCGTGTTAGCAAGGCAATTCGTACGACTGTGTGATGTGTTTAGGCAACTTTCCAATCTGTCTTGATGGCGAAAGGTGTGTCTGAGTTAACTGAATCGAAGTTTTTGTTGAACACCAATCGACTACTGTGGTTTACATCACTCCCCTTAACGCTCAGATTGGGTATTGTTGTATATTAGTTATTAGCCGAAAATGGGCAACACAGACAATGTGTGGAGAACTGAAATGATGACTGCCGGTTCGCGCGTGGTAACAGAGCGCTGGCAACGATTGCTTGCAACGTTGATGTTCGTTTTGTTACTGACGTTGGGTTCACCATCCTTCTCGCAAGATTACAAGTTCCGCTATGCGCTCGGTCGTGGACCGATGAGTGCTCCTTATGGCATCGCCAGGGATTCTAGCGGAAACGTTTATGTAGCCGACTCAAACAATGACACTGTGCTCAAATTTACGAGTACGGGTTTGTTTGTGACTCAATGGGGATACACCGGAACCGGTGAAGGGCAATTTGCATATCCATCAGGAATTGCTGCAGATGCATCCGGTTTTGTGTATGTCGTAGACACAAACAACAGTCGTGTTCAGAAGTTCACAGCGGCTGGTAAATTTGTACTCCAGTGGGGGACTGCAGGTTCTGGCGATGGTCAGTTTAATCTTCCAGCTGGCGTTGTAGCCGCGGCGGATGGAGCTGTCTATGTTGCCGACAAGGGCAATGATCGTATTCAAAAGTTTACGAACACCGGCGCATTTCAGCTCAAATTTGGTGGACTTGGTTCCGGTGATGGAAAGCTTTTGTCTCCTGGAACGCTTGCTATCGATGCTAGCAACAATGTAGTCGTTGCTGATACTGGTAACCACCGCATTCAGAAGTTCACATCCGCAGGTGTCTATGCTTCAAAGTTTGGTGTTCAGGGCATCGCTAATGGACAATTTGATTCTCCTGAAGGCGTTGCAATCGACCTGAGCGGAAATATTTACGTTTCTGACACGTGGAACCATCGTATCCAAAAGTTCACTGCGGCTGGAACGCATAGCAGGACATGGGGTACGTTTGGCGTCGGAAATGTTGAGTTTCAGTATCCAGCTGGCTTGACCGTGGATGCATCCGGCAATATCTACATTGCGGATACCGATAACAATCGCGTTCACAAACTCAATGCAAGTGGATTGTTTGTTTCCGAATGGGGTGCGACGACTAACGGCGATGGTCAGTTCTTCAGCCCTTATGCGACTGCACTGGATGCAAGCGGAAACCTTTATGTTGCTGACACCCTGAATCATCGAATTCAGAAGTTCAAGGTTGACGGCACGTATGTTGGTAAGTTTGGATCCGAAGGCTCTGCTAACGGGCAGTTTTCATTCCCTTCGGGTGTTGCTGTTGACTCGGCTGGAAATGTATACGTCGCTGATACGTTGAATCATCGAATTCAGAAGTTCAACTCTTCAGGGGCGTTCCTTGCTTCAGCCGGCATTAACGGTTCTGGAAACCTGCAGTTCTCTAACCCATCGTCAATTGCAATCTCCGCATCGGGTGCAGTCGTTGTTGCAGATACCGGTAACAACCGTGTACAGGTTCTGACGACAGCGCTTGGCTTCACGGCTGCATTTGGAGTAACGGGTACTGGCGATGGAGAATTCACCAGTCCTGGATCCGTTGGGCTTGATTCGAGGAACTGCAAATGGAGAGTTCCAAAGTCCAAACGGCATCGTTGTTTCGACATCCGGTGTAGTCTACGTTTCCGATTCCGGCAACCGGAGAGTTCAGTTGTTTACGGGTGCTGGGGTTTACCAAGCTACATTGGGTAACCCAGGTACTGCTGTAGACCAGCTCCAGTATCCGTCGGGTCTCTCCATTGATTCCATCGGAAATGTGTTCGTCGCAGATGCTGACAATAATCGCATCTCTGTTTGGGGAATCAAGGACATCGTCGCACCAGTTTCATCACGTGTTCTAAGCCCGCTTGCAAATGCGAATGGCTGGAACAGTGCAGATGTAAACGTAACCCTTACCGCAGTTGACAATGCTGACGGTTGGGGTGTCAAGGAGCTTCACTATCGTCTTGACGGTGGAACAGAAGTCGTCGTTGTTGGCAACTCTGTTGTTGTGCCAGTTACTGGTGAGGCAATCCATACACTAGATTTCTTCGCGATTGACAATGCTGGCAATGCTGAAGTTGTACAAAACAGCTTTGTTCGTATCGACCGTACTGTGCCTGTGACTACAGCGGCTGCCAACCCAACTGGAACGGTTGTTACGTTGACACCAACCGATGATCGGTCTGGAGTCGCGACGACTACCTATACCGTTGATGGTGGTAGCCAGCAAACATACGTGGCACCGTTTACGGTTACTGCTGGTCCACACACAATCCGCTACTTCTCGCTTGACAATGCTGGCAATCAGGAATCCCAAAAGACCCTGACCATCCGTCCTGATCTTGTAACAGTAACGGTTGAGCCTAATACAATCGTGGGTGGTTCTGTCGGTGTGGGTACTGTCAACCTTGCGTCTGCTGCAGGTGCGGCTGGTGTGACGGTTACATTGTCTTCGAATAGAGCCGGCGTTACAGTCCCTGCAAGTGTTGTTGTGCCAAACGGTGCAACATCGGCAAACTTCAATGTAACGACAACGGCGGTTGTGTCCGATGTTTCTGCCACGATTACAGCTACCGCAGCTGCCATCAGCAGAACTGTGGTTGTTTCCGTTGTTCGGACAACACCTGCATCGGTCACTATTGCTCCGACGAGTCTCATTGGTGGAAACAGTGCCGTTGGTACTGTTACAACGAACGGACCTGCTCCGGCTGGCGGACTTGTTGTTACACTGGCAAGCGGTAATCCTTCCGTAACCGTTCCGGCTACTGTGACGGTTTCCGCTGGACAAACATCTGCGACATTTGCAGTGAGTACGACTGCTGTCGTTGCTGATACGACTGTCTCGGTCTCCGCAACGGCGAATGGAACAACTCAGTCAGGTGGAGTTACCGTTCTTCGGTCGAACCTCAAGTCTGTGACTCTCAACCGCTCATGGACAGTAGGTGGAACATCGAAGATTCTCCGTGTTCTGCTCGATGGCAAAGCGCCTGTGGGTGGATTGCTGATCAATCTCGCATCTGACAACGCTGTGGCAACCGTACCTGCTACTGTCACTGTTCCAGCTGGGGCAGACCAAACGACAGTGACGGTAACGACCACGGCAGTCGCTGCTTACACAACGGTTACGTTGAGTGCAAGCAATAACGGTAATACAAAGACGGTTCAGTTGGATGTTGTTCCACCGAGTGCACGGATTCGTGTCGCACCGACATCGGTGTCTGGTGGTACAAATGCTACTGGAACGGTTACATTGGATGTGCCAGCTCCTGTTGGCGGATATTCGGTTGCGTTGTCATCGGACAATGCGAACGCTACTGTTCCTGCATCCGTTCTGGTGCCTGCAGGACAAACATCCCAGACCTTTACAGTCACAACGAATGCGGTCACCGCTGAAGTTGTTGCTTACATCAGTGCATCGACTGCAGATCAGTCATCAGAGGCCTCTCTTACGATAAAGCCTGTTGTGCCTGTTTCTGTGTCGTTCACACCAGCATCTGTTAATGGTGGATCGCCAAGCACTGGACGGGTGACGTTGTCATCGGCAGCGCCGACTGGTGGAATCGTTGTCAATCTGACATCGGATTCTCCAAGTGCTACCGTTCCTTCATCGGTTACTGTAGGCGCTGGCCAGACATCAGTTGCGTTTGTTGTTACGACGAGTACCGTGACTGCCGACACGATGGCAACCATCAGTGGTTCTGCATCTGGAACTACAGTAACCAACGGACTGAACATCAAGGCCATCGCACCGACGGCAGTGACGTTCAACCCGACATCAGTCATCGGTGGTACTCAGACATCGGGAACGGTGACTCTAAGCGGTGCTGCGCCAGCGGGTGGTGTCGCAGTAACACTGTCCTGGAACAGTTCTGCTGCAGCTGCTCCGGCTACTGTGACGGTTGCTGCTGGTCAGACAAGTGCAACATTTGCGGTTACCACAACGGCTGTATCGGCTGATACATCGGTTTCCGTGACGGCTTCAGCGAATGGTTTCAGCAAGTCTGGATCATTCACAATCACACGCAGCGGAGTTTCTGCTGTTGCGATTGCACCGTCCAGCGTTGTGGGTGGAAGTAATGCAACGGGTACGGTGACGCTGACGGGTCCGGCTCCGGATGGTGGTTTGACAGTTGCGTTAGCATCTGACTCAACCTCTGCAGTTGTTCCTGAAACGATTACTGTTCCTCGCAATGCAACATCGGCGACGTTCAATGTGACGACAGCCGCAGTTGTGGCGGATAGAGTTGCTTCTATTACAGCATCTGCAAACGGAACATCGAAGTCTGCACAGGTCACTGTCCTGCGTAGCGCAGTAGAGTCGGTTGTTGTCAATCCGAGTTCAGTCATTGGTGGAACATCAGCCGATGTTACGGTGACGTTGGCTGGACCAGCTCCGGCTGGTGGCTTTGCAGTAGCGCTGTCTTCAAACAATGCTGCTGTGGGTGTACCGGCATCGATCACCGTACCTGAGGGTGCAGTGAGTGCGGGTGCGACGGCTACGACGTTGTCGGTTTCGGCAAACGTTACAGCTACCGTAAGTGCAGCAGCGAATGGTGTTACGAAGACTGCAACGTTGACGGTGAACCGATCAACGGTCGATGGAATCACGTTGATGCCATCATCGGTCATCGGCGGCACATCGAGCACAGGAACGGTAACAATCACTGGACCTGCTCCGGTTGGTGGTTTGGTCGTTGCTGTTAGCAAGACTGGAACGGCGACAGCGGTTCCAGCGACTGTCACAGTAGCCGCTGGCCAATCTGCAGCGACATTTACGGTGACGACAACAGCGGTTGGAACTGACTCTGAATCGACGATTACGGTGTCGGCAAACGGCACAAGTAAGTCGGCGGTTCTGACAGTTCAACGAACGGTTCCTGCATCGGTGGTAATCGCGCCAGCGAGTGTTGTGGGTGGCCAGAATGCGACCGCTACCGTTACGTTGGTTGGGCCTGCTCCGGCAGGTGGACTCACGGTTGCATTGTCAAGCAACACCACGGGCGTGTCTGTACCGGCATCCGTTACGGTTGCTTCAGGTGCAACAACAGCTACGTTTACGGTGACGACGGCCATCGCGACATCAGCTAAGTCGGCAACGATATCGGCTGTTGCGAATGGAACGACTGTGACGGGAGCATTGAATGTACGTCCTGTGGTTCCTGCAAGTGTTACATTCACTCCATCGAGTGTGACGGGTGGTTTCGGAACGACGGGTACTGTTACGCTTGCCGATCCTGCTCCAGTGGGTGGTCAGGTCGTGACGTTGTCATCGTCTGCTGCTAACCTGGGTGTTCCTGCCAGTGTAACGATTGCTGCTGGTCAAACCAGTGTGACATTCCAAGCGACGTCCACTGCTGTCACATCGAACACGACTGTCACTGTAACGGCGACTGCCAATGGCACAGCTGTGACGGGTACTGTGAATGTTCGCTTGTCGCAGCCGGCGAGTGTAACCTTCTCTCCTGCAGTCGTTGCAGGCAAGGTTGCATCCACGGGAACGATCACGCTTGCAACTCCTGCTCCTGCGGCAGGGTTGACGGTCACATTGACGAGCAGTAATGCAATCGTAGCGAAGGCTGCTGCTGCAACCGTGAAGGTGCTGCCTGGTGCAACATCGGCCACGTTTGCTGTTGCAACGACAATTGTTGGTGCGGACACCAATGTAACGTTTACTGCATCGGCAAACGGTGCATCCGCGACTGGCGTGCTGACCGTTCAGGCAGCTCGTCCTGCAGGTGTAACCTTTGCTCCTGCTGCGGTTCGTGGCGGGAAGACATCCCTTGCAACGGTAACCCTCACAGGGCCGGCTCCTGTGGCTGGTATTACGGTTCAGTTGACATCATCGAATTCAGCTGCATCGGTTCCAGCAACTGTAGTTGTTCCAAGTGGAAAGACGTTTGCGACCTTCACGGTTACAACGACTGCTGTTACGGCTACTCGCAATGTGGATATATCTGCGCGGGCGAATGGCACAACCATTTCTGGAACGCTTGCCGTTCGTATTCTGACGGTTGGTAGTATCACTGCTGCGCCATCGCCAGTCGTTGGTGGTATCGCAGCTGTTGGTACAGTGACGCTTACCGATGTCGTTACAGCTGCGACGACAGTTACACTGTCAAGTGACAATGTAAATGTAGTCGTTCCTGCGACGGTAACGGTACCAGTTGGAAAGGCAGTCGTTACCTTCCCGATCACCACAAAAGCGGTTGGGTCGGCTTCAGTTGCCACGATTACTGGAACTCTGAATGGTGAGACAGGGACTGGTAAAGTTACCGTTACTCCGCTAAATGTGGCATCTGTAACGGTTACCCCAGCAGCAATCATCGGTGGTGCGAATGCCACAGGTGTAATAAAGTTGACTGCTGCACCTGCTGTCGACACAGTGGTAACACTGACATCGGCGAACCCAGGAGTGCTGTCCGTTCCTGCAACGGTTACGGTTGCTAAGGGAGCTCTTCAGGCCACCTTCACGGTAACGACGACGAAGCCATCTGCTGCAACTACGGTTGTGGTGACGGCGACGACGGGGGGACTGGCGAAGACGGTGAGTGTTTCTGTAAAGCCGTAAGGTCTGTTTTGATTACGAAGGCCCCTGGAAACAGGGGTCTTTTTTTGTTTTGTTACTTAGAGCATTTGACACGCTGTCTTGGGAGCGATGATCGTGATCATTACCATCAACCCAGTTCACTTGTCTGGCCTCTAACAAAGAAAAAGCCCTTCCAATGTTGGAAAGGCTTTCACTATTTTAAAAATATAGTCGAGTGCGGGTAATTCTGCTGATGCTAACCTTGCTTTAGCAGGTCAAAACCTCTACTCCGATGTTGTTTTGAATGTACCACTTATCCGTCCAAAGAGGGCATTAATCACCGATCTAAGAACGGTATGGCCAGAGGTTGAAGCTGCTTCCCCAGGCTCAAAAGAGGAGGAAGAGCCATCTTGAATAGCCTTACAAATGTCACATCAAC
>JBEEMN010000002.1:0-17536 GCA_041192625.1 Armatimonadota bacterium | reverse complement strand
CGATGATGTCACAGGTATGGTGACTCCGACAGACAGTAAACTTCACAATCTCTTAACATTTACCAGCGATCGTACATTTAGACTCTATGGTGCAATGATTGGAGGTTTGACTGTTATGACTTTTGAGGTAGTGCGTACCCCTTCGGCGATCCGCGGCTTTGGTGCCTATCCCACTTTGGTTGATGTTACGATTAATGGAGCAGGAGCAACGTTCCCGGCGCCTCTTTATAACGCATGGTCTCAGGAATACGGTCAACAGCGTAAAGTTGCTATCAACTATCAGGCGATTGGATCCGGCGGTGGAATCAAGGCCATAACGGCCCGTTCCGTTGACTTCGGCGCGACTGACTCTCCGATGACCGACGCTGAGCTCTCACAAGCCGCTGGCGTCATCCACATTCCAACCTGCGTTGGCTGTGTCGTGGCAGCCTATAACATCCCGGGCGGTCCAACATCTATTAAACTGACTGGGCAAGTCCTGGCAGACATCTTCACTGGAAAAATCGGTACTTGGAATCACGCTGCTATAGCTGGACTTAATCCCGGAGTGAGATTACCAGCGCTACGAATTGTTCCTGTATCCCGTGCTGATTCAAGCGGCACGACAGCCATCTTTACGTCGTACCTTGCCCGTGTATCTGCATCGTTCAAAGCAGAAATCGGTGAGGGGAAGAGTGTAAATATCCGCGTTGGCGTCAAGGGCAAGGGGAATGATGGAGTTGCTGCATTAGTCCGCCAGACTCCTGGTGCACTTGGCTATGTCGAGCTCGCCTACGCAGAAAAGAACAACATGCCTTTTGCACTGATTCAGAACGCAAAAGGAAACTGGGTTGTGGCATCCATAAAGTCCGCCACCGAGAGCGCAACGGCAAAGGACCTCCCTGCGGACTTCAGGGCGATGATTACCAACACACAAGACAAGGAAGGTTATCCAATCGCCGGGTTCACTTGGCTGTTAATCTATCCAAATGCCAAGCGTGAGGTGAAAGATTTCATCCGGTGGTGTTTGACAGATGGTCAAAAGTCAGCCGCTCGGTACGACTATGCCCCTCTTCCAGAGGCGGTTCGCAGACGTGCATTTGCCGCTATCGGGAAATAAGTCTTGCCTAACATTGATGATCGCTCAAAATCCGCTTCAGGCAGCCTGACTTCTGGCACAAACCGTAAATGGATTGATTCTGTGTATGTCGGGGCCATTACGACGATGTCGTTGGCCCTGATGACGTTGGTTCTGGCCATAGGCTGCGCCTTGCTCTGGCAATCGATGCCGGCGATCAAGGCCTTGGGTCCGGGATTTGTGACTGGTCATGAGTGGGATGATGCCACCGGTAAATACGGCAGTGCGGCATTTCTTTCAGGCACGCTCTATTCAAGTGGAATCGCCATTTTGGTAAGTGTTCCGATATCCATATGTAGCGCAATCTTTCTTGCTGAGCTGGCGCCAAAATGGATACGGCTTCCGATTACGTTTCTGATTGAGCTCTTAGCTGCTATTCCTTCCGTCGTCTATGGCCTCTGGGGCATCTTCGTCCTGATTCCCCTGCTTCGCGACAAAGTTATGACGCCTGCGCTGGCATCGGCGACGATTGGGAAAATCCCAATCCTGAAATCGCTCCTGACCGGTGCTGGATACGGACCAAGCATGCTTGCTGCTGGCTTGCTCCTCGCGATCATGATCACGCCTTTTATCACCGCGATTTGCCGAGATATCCTTCTCGCGATTCCGACGATGCAACGCGATGCGGCAGCAGGTCTTGGTACGACACAAGCAGAGACTATCCTAAAGGTTGTCCTCCCGAGTGCTGCCCCAGGACTTATCGGTGCAGTAATGCTTGGATTTGGACGCGCATTTGGGGAAACGATGGCTGTCACAATGGTCATCGGTAACATGACGCCAAACACACCCGATGGCCGCTCGATCGCGCTGTTTGACCCGGGTTATACGATTGCATCGGCTATGGCTAACAAGTTCACAGAAGCGACTCCGGGAATCGCAACAGCCGCGTTGATTGAACTTGGCTTGGTCTTGTTCGTAACATCGATGCTGATTAACTTCTTCGCCAGGTCACTCGTGAGACTTGCAGCGCGGAGGATTGCTGCATGACATCACTCGCATCAACACCCGTTCTTTTCCAACGACGCGTGCTCAACGCACTCTTTCAGGCTTTCTGTGGAATCTGTGCAATTATTGCAATCGCGGTTCTCGGATACGTACTGTGGTTTCTCTTCCGCCAAGGAATCACCTACTTCAAGCCAAGTTTCTTCACCCGATTGCCAGACAATGTCAATCCAGCGCTTGGCGGTATCAAACACAGTATTCTCGGAAGCGTAAACATTTTGGGCATTGCCCTCAGCATATCTATCCCGATTGGTATTCTCAGCGGCATCTATCAAGCCGAAGCCAATGGAAAGTTATGCCAAACAGTCAGATTCCTGACAGATGTGCTAAACGGAATTCCCAGTATTGTGATTGGGCTCTTTATCTATGCGATATGGATTCTCCCGTATGCGCAAAAGCATCCCGGACAAGGCTATTCTGGAATCGCAGGCGGAGCTGCACTTGGAATCATGATGATTCCGCTGGTGATGCGCACGACGGATGAAATGTTACACCTCGTCCCGCAATCACTTTGGGATGCATCCCTTGCGCTTGGCACGCCGCGCTGGCGAACGATGCTGTTTGTTGTACTCCCATCAGCGCGTAATGGAATTGTTACAGGCATCATGCTTGCCCTAGCACGCGTCGCTGGTGAAACCGCTCCACTGCTCTTCACCGTGCTTGGAAATGAGTTCCTTGGCCCGATAACCGGCCCAGTGGATGCACTGCCTCTGCGACTTTACAAATATGCAACATCGTCGGATCCCGTTCAGAATGCGATGGCTTGGTCGACAGCCTTGACACTTATTCTCATCATTCTGATCCTCAGTATCCTTGCGCGGTTCCTTACACGTGCTGGAAAGCGTTCCTAACCCATGCAAACGACTACATGCGTCACAGTCCAGAATGTCTCTTTTTGGTACGGAAGTAACCAAGCGCTCTTTGACATCAACATGACCATTCCACAGCATGCTGTAACGGCCTTTATTGGACCTTCAGGATGCGGAAAGTCGACATTCTTACGGTGCCTTAACCGCATGAATGACCGCATTGACGGTTCCAAAATGACGGGTAAGATCGAGCTCAGCGGTCAGGACATCCGTGACCGCTCCGTGTCTGTCGAGGCCCTGCGCCGTACTGTCGGGATGGTTTTCCAGAAGCCAGTTCCCTTTCCGATGTCCATTTACGACGATGTTGCATTTGGTCCAAGAACCCACCAGTTGGCCCGAGGGCGTGCACTTGATGAGCTAGTCGAAAAGTGCCTTATGGATGCTGCCCTCTGGGATGAAGTAAAGGACAAGTTAAAGTCATCTGCGATGGCTTTGTCTGGCGGGCAGCAACAACGCCTTTGTATTGCACGTACGCTTTCTGTCTCACCTGATGTCATCCTAATGGATGAACCGTGTAGTGCTCTGGATCCTAATAGCACACATAGAATCGAAGAGCTCATCACACGATTGAAGAATGAGTACACCGTCGTCATCGTGACGCATAACCTGCAGCAAGCTAAGCGCATTTCAGACATGACAGGCTTCTTCCTGCGCGGTGAGCTCGTCGAGTTTGGTTCTTCGGAGAACGTGTTTGGCGCGCCAGTGCGTAAAGAAACAGATGACTACATCAACGGACGGTTTGGCTAATCCAACCATTCTGATGATTGGATTGCCAGAAACGCTTTAGTGTGCCGTTGCTTTCCACGCGCGAACGACATCGGCTGTCGCTTTACTCTTATTGAGTGTGTAGAAGTGCAGGCCTGAGATACCGCCTTCTACAAGCCCCTGGACCTGCGCCAGGGCATGTTCCTGCCCAATACGGATAACCTCTTCAGGATTGGCTTCAGCCGCTTCTAAACGCACCAATAGTGGATGTGCGATCTTTGCGCCGCAGCGCGTTACAAAGCGCTTGATCTGCGACACATTGGTGATTGGCATTATTCCAGCCACGATTGGAACATCGATGCCGTGCTTCAGGAGCATATCCCGCCACCGGAACAAGTCATCATTGTCGAAAAATAGCTGCGTGATTATGTACGATGCACCTGCATCGAGTTTAGCCTTCAAGTGCTCAATATCGCGGGTGATGTTCAGGCACTGTGGATGGCCCTCTGGGTAACCCGCTACACCGATACAACACGGATGACGATTCGCAGCAAAGCTGACTAGGTCAGTGGCATATTGAAATTTTCCACCGGGGACACTCTGACCAGGTTCCAGATCACCACGAAGAGCAAGCACATTCTCAATGCCTTGTGCCCAGAGCGTGTCTAGATGCTCAGCCATCTCAGACTCTGTATGGTGGACGCATGTCAAATGCGACATAGACCTGATGCCAAGCTCAGACTGAATTCGTGTTGTGAGGCGCAGGGTTGCTGATGTACCTTCCCCTGTACGCGTTATCGATACAAAGTCCGGCTGGAGATCTTGGAGGCGCTTAATCGCCTGCCAGAGGAGTGTCTCACCATCATCGGTTTTTGGAGGAAAGAACTCAAAGCTAACCGTTGGTTTGCTACTGGAAAAGGCATTAACTATACGCATCGACATACTCCCATATCGTACCACCGACATCCACAAGCAAGGTGATACCCTGTGCGTGTGTCTGTCCTTATTGTCATTCCCACATATAACGAAATAGCAAACCTCCCCGTGATTGTTGAACGCGTTCGCAAGGAAGCGCCGACGGCGCACCTGCTCATCGTAGACGACACATCCCCCGACGGCACGGGTGAGCTCGCAGACCGTCTAGCCGCATCAGACGCCTCTATCCACGTTATGCATCGGCGTGAAAAAGATGGCCTAGGACGCGCCTATGTCGCTGGCTTCGAGTGGGGACTCGCTCGCGATTATGATGTTCTGGTGCAAATGGATGGTGACTTAAGTCATAACCCATCGGATGTCCCTCGCCTTGTGGATGCCCTTAAATCCTCTGATTTGGTGCTGGGCAGCCGCTACGTCACGGATGGTGGCACGGTGAATTGGGGTATTGGTCGACAGCTACTTTCCAGAGGCGGCAGTCTGTATGCACGTACTATTCTTGGCATCCCGATTCGTGATGTAACTGGTGGCTTCAAGGCTTGGAAAGCATCGACACTACGTGCCGTCAACCTCTCAACAATCCGTTCAAATGGGTATTCCTTTCAGGTAGAAATGACCTACCGGGTCGCCTGCCTTGGCCTGAATATCAAAGAAGTCCCTATCATCTTTGCCGACCGCGTGGATGGAGTGTCAAAGATGAGTAAAAAAATCGTCGTTGAGGCAATGCTGATGGTCTGGCGGCTTAGATTTACCAGGAAAGAACAGTGGCAAAAACAGTCCTAATATTGGGAGATCAGCTCTCCTTGGACTACATAGCTTCCCTTGAGACTAATCCCACGGAAGACACCGTGCTTATGGTGGAAGACTGGTCACTTGTAGAGCGAAAACCCTACCATCGCAAAAAGATTGCTCTCGTATGGAGTGCAATGCGTCATTTCCGGGATGAACTCAAATCCCGGGGTTACACCGTAACCTATAGAATACGTGCATCAATCATCACCTGTATTGCAGAGCTGGGGCAGCCCACCGTTTGCATCGAACCTCGCGAACAAGGTATCCGAGAACTCCTCGTTGCAGAGGGCGTAACGTTCGAGCCAGACCCGTATTGGTTTGTGTCGCCATGTGCCTTTTCAGAGTGGATGTCATCCCGTAAACAGCCACGCCTTGAGCAGTATTACCGGATGGTCAGGCTGCAAACGGGCTACCTGATGGAGGGCGAAAAGCCAGTTGGTGATGTCTGGAATTTCGACAAAGAAAACAGAAAGCCTTTTCCAAAGAATCATCAGGCAATCCTTCAACCCAGCTTTGCTCCTGACGAAACAACGCTGGATGTCCTTAGCATCGTCAAAGATATCCCAAACCTGACAGGCGATCTGGATGACTTTACGGAAGCGGTTACCCGTGATGCTGCACTTGAGCGTCTTCGCTGGTTTGTCCACTACGCGTTGGCTGATTTCGGCCGCTACGAAGATGCGATGTCATCGCGGGACATGTATGGCTTCCACAGTATTCTGTCCCCAGCCTTGAATCTATCTCTCCTGTCCCCAGCGGAGTGTATCAATGCTGCACTGGAAGCCTATTCTGCCAATATGGCACCGCTTGCCTCCGTCGAGGCGTTTGTCAGGCAAGTCCTTGGATGGCGCGAATACATGTTTCATCTCTATGAATGGCTGGGGTCGCATTCATGGAATGAACAGAATGCCCTCGGCGCTACGGAGCCTCTCCCAGACTTCTATTGGACAGGCAACACAAAGATGAACTGCCTAAGCATCACCATAACCGATACCCTACGTACCGGATATGCGCATCACATCATCCGCCTAATGGTGCAAGGCAACTTTGCGCTCCTTCTTGGTGTCAATCCGACTGAAATTCGTGACTGGTTTTGGGCAGCATTTCTGGATGCCTACGACTGGGTTGTTACTCCGAATGTCATCGGGATGAGCCAGGCTGCCGACAACGGCTTAACTGCAACCAAACCATATGCGGCTAGTGGCGCTTATATCGACCGCATGAGTGACTATTGCAAGGGGTGCGTCTATAAACCAAAGGAGTCTAGCGGTGAGAACGCTTGCCCATTCACGACACTCTATTGGGACTTTTTGATGCGCCATGAAAACACATCACTCGCCAAGACGCGCCTGTCAACAAATTATCTAGCCCTTCGCGGCAAAACGCCAGCTGACAGGGCTGCAATTGTTGAGCGTCGAGGAATGCTGAAGCAGCTTTTACAAGCCAATCAGCTTTAGTTTAAGAGTTTTCAGTCAGCAGGTAATGCCGCTGGTTCATCTGACCGCTCTGCCGCAGTAATGATGAATGGACCATCTTCGAGAATCGCCACCGTATGCTCGAAGTGAGCGCCAAGCGTTCGGTCAGCGGAGATAATCGTCCAAGGGTCATCGCCGGTGTGAGCGACCGTTCCACGTCCTGTAGTTACCATCGGCTCGATACAGAATGTCATCCCAACGACGAGTTTTGGGCCTAGCTTCGCACGTCCGTAACAAGGAACATCGAGGCCTTCTTCATGTGGCGTCTGGCCAATGCCATGTCCGACCAGATCACGGACAACACCAAAACCATTTTTTTCAACGTGGGACTGAATTGCGTGAGAAACATCCCCCATTGTGTTGCCGTAAACCGCCTTACGAATGGCGTTGTACAACGATGACCGTGTGACCGAGACAAGCTTCTCGGCTTTAGGGTTCTTCGGTGTCCCAACAATCGTTGTGATAGCGGAATCGGCACACCAGCCGTCGAATGTTGCGGCGATGTCAAGTTTAACGACATCCCCATCGCGAATGAACCGGTCTGCCTTTGGAACACCATGCAGAACTTCATTGTTGATGGAGATGCAGCTGTTATGCAGGTATCTGATATCCGAGAAAGGTGGTTGGTAGTTCTTTAGGGCAGAAACTGCCCCGAAGCCGGCGAGGATTTCCCCGGCGAGCACATCAAGGTCAAGTGTACTAACCCCTGGCTGCGCAGCATCTTTCATTGCCTTGAGTGCCGCAGCGACGGCCTTGCCAGCTTCCCGCATTTTTGCAAGGTCTTCTGTGCTTTTGAGAGTAAACTTCACCATACGATCTCGACTCATTTCCAACTCACTCCGGCAAAACAACCCGAAGGTTTCTAACAGCGACACCTTCGTCTACTAGCATCTGAAGCTGTCGCTGTGCAAGTTCTGGTGACCGCTTCGCTGTGGCAATCCGTCCACCACTGGCTACGACACGGTGCCATGGTAGCTCCGGTGGACAATCACGCATCGCGGAACCGACCATCCGGGCAGTAAGCCCCAGATAATCAGCAATCTCACCGTAGGTACAAACAGACGCTGGCGGGATTTGGGCCACATAGGTGTAGACCATCTCCCGCCAGTCATTTGCTATTCCGTTACGCGATTGATGCTTGATCAACCGTTTCGCGCAAGGTTTCAGGATCAATCGTTGGGGCCAACGGATTTTCACCGATTCTTGGATACGCAGTTGGGATGTCCGTCACTTCGTACTCAAGGTTATCGATGTGTTCGCGGTCCGCTTCGTTGTTCGGGTCGAGGACCTGTACAAATCGCTCCAAGCGTGCCGGTCGATGCGCAGCAGCAACGAGGTCCTTGGTTCGCTTGTCGTCGGGTGATCCAACAATATGAACGATTACCGGCATCGCGAGTGCACGGATACTGGCAAGTGCGAGGCCTGCAGCGAGGAAGCCCATTTGCGGTGCAGCGACCTGGAGTGCGGTGATGTTCTGTGTTCCGGTTGTCCGGTATTCATCTTCGCCAGTCGCCAGAAAGAGCCGAAGGAAAGCATCGGCTGCAATCATGTTGTCCGGCAGGTCTTTCGTGCCGAATTTCAGATGTCCGAGTGCATCTTCACGGATTGGATGGTCATGGAACGCACCGCCAGCGCGATCGCCAAGGCGGTTTTGCATCCAAACAGCAACCAGCTCAGCGAGCATCAGCCACTTGTCACCAACACCGGCCTCGTAAAGATCAACGGATGCTGCAAGCACACGGGATGCATCGACGAGGAGGCCTTCGGATGAACCGTCCGCTTCCGAGTGGCGAGGACATCCATCCTCACCAACAAGGCTAGCAACCCGGTCCATGATGGCAACAGCTTTGTCAAGCGCTGCAACATCGCCTGTTGCTTGCCAATAGGAGTACCATGCCCGTGCGGCTTGAGCATTGGCGCCTGAAACAAACGTCTCGTCAATCGCAGGGGAGTTCCATTCGCGGCGTTCATCTTCTGGCTGCGAATAATACTCAGCATCGGCGTACTGGCTTGCACCGTAACCGGCACCATCGATGGCAAGCTGCGTGTCCAAGTAGCCGAGCGTGTCGGTAGCAACTTCCAGCCATGCATTGTCACCCGTCGCTTGGTAGACCCGTGCTGCAGTACGCGCGATGCTGGCATTGTCATCGAGGATCTTCTCGATCATCGGATTACGCCAGTCAGCGGTCTGACAGTAGCGGAAGAAGCCATGGTTTACCGCATCATGGAGCTCGCCACGCGTGAGCGACATCAGTGAACGATCAAGCATGAAGCGGAGATCGGGATCGCCGGCACCTTCACGATAGGAGCGCACAAGGGCATCTGCGACTAGGTCGAGAACATCAACATGTGGGAACTTCTGCCCAGAGTGGCCAAAACCGCCAAATGCAAAGTCAAATTCGAACTTTGACGCCATCAGGATATGGAGTGGGAGCTGTGGTTGCAGCGGTGCGCTTGGATCAAATGCTGGAGGCGTGTTCTGCTGACGAACCTGAAGTCTCAGCTGGGTGATGTGTGCATTGAGAGCATTTTTATCACCCCGGTACTGTCCGAGGACCTGTGGAAGCAGCTGAGCCATGTGCTCACGTGGAAGGGCGTTGCCCCCCCAGAGGAGGTCTCCTTCGCCGGTGAGGATACATGTTGATGGCCATCCACCCTGTGTGTACCGAGCATTGATTTCCGGGCGGACATCGGAGTCGACACGAACCGGAATGTAGTTGTCATTGATGTAGGTCGCGATCGCATCATTGGCATAAACATCGCTATCAAGCTGTGCACAAAATTGGCACCACTTTGCAACGATTGACAGGAGGACGGGTTTATCCTGATCGCGTGCTTCCTCGAATGATGCATCCGTCCACGGACGCCATTGAACCAAACTCATAATTTGACCTGCTCTCATGAATCTCGGTCTAGAGCCATCAGCCCTACACGTTTAATGTTGTCGGATTATATCGCTGTGTTCATCCCGGTGATTTGGCGGGTGCGTAGCTGATGCATGGTAGAATTCCGCCCGGAATTGGGGATTTTCTCCTATAGGACGGTTGCATGGCACTACTAGAACTCACCAAGGTTGTAAAGCGTTTCGGGGGTCTGACTGCTGTAAACGATGTCAACCTTGCGATTGAGGAAGGTTCGCTCTGCGGGCTGATTGGCCCTAATGGAGCTGGGAAGACAACTGTCTTTAATTTGCTTACCGGAGTGTATGCTCCGACTGAGGGAGATATCCGGTTTAACGGGTCGAGTATCGCCGGGTGGAAGCCCTACCGCATTTCTCGTGCAGGCATTGGCAGAACCTTTCAGAACATCCGCTTGTTCGGTGAGCTCTCTGTCATAGACAATGTGCGTACGGCACTCTCGGTCAACGATGACCCCGGAATACTGCACGCATTTCTTCGCACTCCCAAGTGGGAGCAACGAGAGCAATCTACTGTAAAGGAAGCTGAGCGCCTGCTTGAGCTGCTTGACCTGTCGGACGTTGCAAAGGAGCAGTCAAACAGTCTGCCCTACGGCCGTCAGCGCAGGCTCGAGATTGCGCGTGCCCTCGCAACGCGTCCAAAGTTGTTACTCCTGGATGAACCTGCGGCGGGTATGAACCCTCAGGAATCTGCTGACTTGATGCACCTCATACGTCGTCTACGTGATGAATTTGGCGTGACCATACTATTGATCGAGCACGACATGAATGTTGTGATGCAGGTTTGCGAGCAAATCACAGTGCTGGTATACGGGCAACCGATCGCATCCGGGACGCCTGCAGATATCCAGGCAAATCCGAAAGTAATTGAAGCTTATCTGGGAACGACATCGGAGGATGCATCGTGAGTATCGCACTTCATCTAGAGAATCTCGATGTCTCCTATGGCGCCATTCAAGCATTGCGCGGCGTTGATGTAACCGTCAATCAAGGTGAGATAGTCACGTTGATTGGTGCTAATGGTGCAGGCAAGAGCACATTGTTGCGTGCTGCATCCGGAATGGTCCGCGCCAAATCCGGCCGCGTCGAGTTCCTAGGAGAAGATATCTCCCGTCTCTCGATTGCAGCTATTGTCAGCCGCGGATTGATTCATTGCCCTGAAGGTCGTCGCATTTTCGCGAACATGACCGTGAAAGAAAACCTAGAGCTAGGCGCCTATCTTCGCAGTGACAAGCAAGGCATTGCGGATGACTACGAGCGCGCTTTGACCTACTTCCCGCGACTTCGGGAGCGTTTGGCACAGAGTGCGGGCACATTATCAGGTGGTGAGCAGCAAATGCTTGCGATTGGCAGATCACTGATGAGCCGTCCGAAATTGCTCATGCTTGATGAGCCATCTCTTGGGCTGGCCCCTATCCTCGTGCAAGAAATCTTCCGCATCATTGTTACGATTAATGCCGAAAGCGGCACCAGTATTCTATTGGTTGAGCAAAACGCAAATCAGGCATTAGCCGTTGCGAACCGGGCATACGTACTGGAGACTGGAACGATTACGCTTTCTGGAAACGCCGCAGACTTAAAGTCAAATCCTGATGTGCAGAAAGCTTATCTGGGACACGGCTAAGTTATTAGTGAGAATTCCTGCACACCTAAGCATTTCACAGGGTTGACTTTTCGTTATAAATGTGCAATGATTCCGAACTAATGTTACTTCGGTAGCACTAGCTCTCGATTCGCTAACGCGGTGTCGGGGTGAAATGATTCTATACAGGGTCCGATTGGGCTCACAAGGATATATCCATGCAAAATACTCGTAAGCAGTCAGGCTTTACACTGATTGAGCTTCTTGTTGTAATCGCGATCATCGCGATTCTCGCTGCAATTTTGTTCCCAGTGTTTGCTCAGGCGCGTGAAAAGGCCCGTGGCATTTCCTGTGTCAGCAATGCCAAGCAAATCGGCACCGCAGTCATGATGTATGCTCAGGACTACGATGAAACCATCATCCCTTGGTTTACCCGCTCTGGCCTTCCACGTACATCCCAGCGCGCTGACCTGAACTCTTGGGTCATCAACCTTCAGCCGTACATCAAGAACGGTGCTCCACGTATTCTGAACACCACGGCCCTCGACTTCCAGAATGTCGAAGCTCAGGGAATGTTCAAGTGCCCATCGTTCAACCCGACCACATTCCGTGTCGCTGCGAACCAACCTGACTGTGATGGACCAGGCGCACTGGATGCGTGGATCCCAGCACGTCTGTACCACGCAAACTACGGTATCGGCTTCGGAGCAATCTTCGGATCCTGCACCCAGGCTGACCCATATTCGGCATTTGGTGGCTCCACAGAAGGCCGCATCATGTCGCTTGCAGCAGTACAGCGCCCAGCTGAGACCGTCGAAGTCACCGATGGCTTTACCGGTATCATCCAGTCCGGTGGTTTCGGCACAACCATGGGTTGTGAAGCTGCAAACAGCCACACCGGCGGCGGAACCCACATCTTCCTCGATGGCCATGCTAAGTGGATCGCTCGTAACTCTGAGCGCTACATCCAACAGGGTCCAGATGGTTGCTGGTTCAAGACCTACTACACCGCTGACCGCTAGTTAGATGGTTGATCTGCACGGTGGTCACGATTTATTGTGACCACCGTGTTGTCGTTAAGGGGACAGAATGTTAGCAACACTCAATAAAGGACAAAAGATCACCTTGGGAGCCGCTCTCATCGTCGTTATTGGAGGGATAATTGCGGTTGTCATTCTGATGAAGCCTGAAGAGCAAAAGCCCAAAAGTGGTGTTGTCTACTACGAAGGTGCGATGATGAACAAATCTCGGACTATGTTAGTGGATGCAAAGGGCAACATCATCAAAAAGCTTGATCCAAACCGTCCTGACAAGGATGGTACAGCTGTGAATCCAGGTAGTTCCAATCCAGGTGCACCAAAGGACGACAAAGTTTCAAACTAATCCGGGTAGTTTTTGAGGTACTGACTATGAATATGACAATCAAGCGCCTGACGGCCATTGTACTTATCGCAACGTTTGCCGGTATTTTTGCGGCGGCATGTGGTAAGCAGGAAGAAGCCAAACCAAAGAGTGGCAGCTACTATGAAGGCCCAATGAAGCCTAAGGGTGCTCCCGGGGCTGGAAGCTAACCGTCACCGCACCGAACTGAACCGGAGCAAGAAGACTTATTCTTCAAGCTCCGGTTTTTCACTTTCTACCAGCCAAAACGGTTGCTCTTTTGGTGTCACATCAAATGGGGATAACTCAACAAACAGCGCTTCGGGTAAGTCGACTGTTATATGAACACCCTTTTCAACATACTCCAGAGCATGGACAATGCCATGCGCATGGCACTTAGCGAGGAGATCCGACCGTTCGTAGGGTAGCAGCACCGTTAATGTACGCACCAACGATTTCAGGACATCGGCAATCGCATCCATAAGCGTGTCCATGCCATCCCCTGTTTTAGCCGAAATAGAACAGGAGTTTGGAATGGTAGCCATGAGTCCGTCGAGCGCATCTAAATCTTCAACCGCATCACGCTTATTGAAAACCGTTATGATTGGTTTGTTTGACGCTCCGAGATTTTCCAGTGTCTCAAGGACGGTGTCACGATGTCGGTCGGCTTCGTCGCTGCTAGCATCAACTATGTGCAGCAACATATCGGCATCATTGACCTCTTCCAGGGTTGCCCGGAAGGCGGCCACGAGGTCATGGGGGAGATTTCGAATGAAGCCAACAGTATCAGTCAGCAGGATTCCTCGACCATCAGGCAGATTTACCCTCCGTGTCGTTGGATCCAGAGTCGAAAACAGCATTTTGTCAGCAAGGACCGCGGCATCAGACAGCGAATTCAAAATGGTTGACTTGCCAGCAGATGTATAGCCGACCAGCGTTGCCGTCGGAAATGGCAAGTCCTTCCGCCCTTTTCGTTGCAGTCTTCGCTTCTTCTTTACATCTTCAAGCTCACGCTGCAGCTCAATGATACGTTCACGTACTTTTCGGCGGTCAAGTTCGAGCTTGGTCTCTCCACCACCACCTCGGACACCGATACCACCCTGCTGGCGCTCGAACTTGGTGTAGAGCATGCTTAGGCGTGGAAGCAAGTAGGACATTTGTGCAAGTTCAACTTGCAGTTTGCCTTCCCGTGTACGCGCACGTTGTGCAAAGATGTCGAGAATCAGCTGTGTTCTATCAATAACGCGACACTTCAGCGCTTCGCCGAGGTTACGTTGCTGCGTTGGTGTCAGTTCGTTATCGAAAACTACGATTCCTGGGCTATGTAAAGACACAGCGTCAACGATTTCCTGAACCTTGCCATGCCCCACAAGAGTGGCCGGGTCAAAACGCCGCTTACGCTGCTCAAGAGTACCAACAACGGTAATGCCTGCCGTGTTTGCGAGCTCCTCAAGTTCTAGCAATCGCACTTCGATCGAGTCGATATGCTCGTCTGTTTCGACGGCAACCAGCAAACCAAATATTTCAACCTTAGTCAGATGACCGCGTTCATTCAAGCTCGTTTGTACCTTTACTCAAATTCTACCGTTTGACAGATGCACACATTGACATAAAGTAGCAGGTGTGCTAATCTTGCCGATGTGTGATCTCCTTTTCTCTCCACGATTGTGGAAGCGGCACTGCGTTCGTGGTGCCGTCTTTTTTTGTCTCACACTAGAGTCCAACGCTCAGAACCAGAGCCTCTACGTTCAATCCTGATGCAGTAAGTGCAGCTGTGGCAGCTCTTAACGTGGCGCCTGTGGTAGCAATATCATCCACAAGCAAGCACTTCACACCCTCCGCCTGTCCAAAATATCGCTTGTCCAGTCTGAAAACATTTTCCTCATACCGCTTACTTCGTTCATCCATGGAGAGCGCCTGCTGGGGCTTTGATCCGGCCCGCGTAAACCATCTCGGGTGAGCGAGTGGCCGCTTCGCCGCACGCACAATCTCTGTCGCGATAAGCCGAGCGGGATTGAACCCACGTTTCCACGTTCGCCATGGATCACCTGGCATGGGAACAACTAAATCAATTTCATCCAGCCACTTTAGATCTGGTTCATTTTCGATCACCGCTGATGTAAATCGTATCAGCCTCCAAGGTTGATCCTCGTACTTCGTCCGGTGTAACACATCCTTTACAATCCCTGTGTACTGCGTTAGCGCCCTTACTCCAGAGAAAGACCGTAAATCATGCATGGATGTTGAAGCAATGAATTCGATCTGCGATGTACACGCTGGACAAAGCCACCCGCTATCCCAGGTGTCGCAGTGTGAACACTGGCGCGGAAACAACAAATCCGCCAACGAGTCCACTGCATTCCACATCCATTTACTCCAATCGCGAAAACCTATCCTGTAATCCAGAATCGCTTAGCATTGCCTCGGCAAACTGAATCCGTGCTCGTATTTCCCGGTTATCGGGCATCCACCGCAAGACTTTGCGGTATCCAAAAAGTGCACCCGAAAAGTCTTTGGCATCGTAGCGAACATTTGCATCTTGTAAGGTTCGTTCGAGGTTTACCTTGGCATGCAGATCACTAACAATTCCGCTGGTAACGCCAGATTGGCTTGCCTTTACGGCGAGCTGCGATGCGCGATCAAGATTCCCAAACTGAATGGCAGCGGACATTTCCTGATAAACAAGTTCGCCTATGGACACGACATATGCGTGCAGCATTGCGCTAAGTTCCATATCGACAATGATAATGCCAGTTACCTTTTGAATACCTGCAAGAACATCAAGTTGTTCCGATAGAGATGAAGTTTTCGTTTCGATGGCCCGTCGCAGCTGTAACGCAGTTGCATCTGTGATTGCACTCGTGAACACGGTGGGAATGATAAGTCTCGATGATTGCCCGCACAGCTGCTGTAGGAAGGCACAATGCTGCTCCAGCGTCAGGTTACAGATCCCGGCTAACAAGTCACTTGCAATCAGTGTGGCAGTTTCAGCGAATTGAATTGTCTGATTGCCAACCCATTTCGAGCAATACCCAGAAATTGCTGCAGCAATATCACCGTTGTTCAAGTCTTGGACGAAGACCTCGCGAGCCTGCTCTGCGGATGTGCCGGACTTTATGACAGAATCTACTTCAAAGCGATAAATGGCACCATCCCGAGTACTTATACCTAGGTATTCCCCGCATGGTGAAAGTGAAATTCCCGATGGACACCCAACATCAATGAGGAGCTCCCAGTCTTCTACCCCTTGTCCCGTACCCGCAAAAACGATTTTGCCAGATCTTGCATCGACAGCCGTTGGGATAGCAACGATATTGCCCCCAGGTAGAACCGCAATTCCACACGGCTCGCCATCAATCTCAGCGATGAGGCTGTAGTCACCAGAAGCATCGATTACTTTGGTCTTGACCTGATTGTCAAACATATCGCGTCCCACGACAGCTGTGGTGGCATCGTTATCGATACAAATACTGATTGGAAATAGACCTGAGTGAACCGTAACGAGCGTATCGCGTGCATCAGAGAGAATCAGAATTTCGCCGGCTGAACCTGCGACCGCGATGAATTTGCCATTTGGAGAGATAGCAACCAGCTCTGTAGGCTGTTGCAAATCCTTCGTCCAGAGAAGGCGATTACTCGTATCCCCCAAACCAACGGCATAGCCATGCAACAAAATGTCACTGGCAACGTAGGCAAAGCGATTACTGCCTGCAAGCGCAACTGAATGATACGCAAGTCGGCGATCTGTTAAAAAACGAGTCTTACGCCCGTTAGTAAAGACGTAAAAGTCATCATCGGTGATGCCGATAGCGACCGATCCATCCGGGCTCAGCTGAAGCTGTCTAAGCGTCTCAACTGAAACGGTATTCACTACCGTTGGCCGGTCCGCAGAATCATGACGGGTGAAGTGGAGCACCCGGACTTCGTAGTCATCCGGTACCGCTACAGTAAGCACCCCTTCATCACTTATGGCATTGGGATGAATGGCGTATGTTCCCCGCGCCTTACGCTGGGAGAGAAGACGAATGTCCGCAATAGATGTCACAGACTGGCATTTTACCCCTACCTTTGTGCTTGTGAGGATTCATCGTTAGAATGGCACATGTTGCATGTTGTGAATCGATTTGCCCACGTAGCTTTAGCGCTGGGTTCCCTGTTGATTACGGGCGTCCTTGCTGCAATTCCTGTCGCTGCAAAGCCACACGCGAACTCAGCGAAACCCCAACGGGTTTCATTCGCCAAGAGCATTCGAACCATCCTCTCGGAAAATTGCTACAAGTGCCACGGGCCAGATCGCAAGACACGTGCTGCGGGACTTCGACTTGATACGTTTGCTGGTGCAACCAGTGTTCTTTCGAGCGGCCGCCAAGCAATCATCCCCCACGATCAAGTCGCATCCGCTGCAATAGAAAGAATGCTCCTACCAGCTAGTGACCCACGTCATATGCCTCCAGTCACGACACAGAGGCGTATTAAACCAAGCCAGCTTCAAGACATTCGGCAGTGGATTGATGAGGGGGCAAAGTACGAGGACCACTGGGCATTTACACCCGTGATCCGCCCAGTTCTACCGAAGATAAGTGGAAATCCAGTTGATTACTTCATCAACAAAGGGCTAGCAAGCCAGCATTTGCAACCTCTTGGAGTGGCAGATAAGACAACACTTCTACGAAGAGTTTCCCTCGATTTAACCGGACTGCCTCCAAGCGCTGATGATATTGAAGCGTTTTTGGCTGATAAAAAACCGGGTGCCTACGAGCGAGT
>JBEEMN010000001.1:0-27287 GCA_041192625.1 Armatimonadota bacterium | reverse complement strand
CGCTGGGAGAATTAGCTTCTCGCCATCCGCATCTTCCTTGTCATTCTGTCCAGCCACAATCTTCGTGGTGATTGCCGTTGATGTCACCTTTGCTGCAGGGAATGGCAGCAGTGGGTTTACAATTGTGTTGACAATCTTGAAGACCTGACCGGTCTTTACTTCGATCCAGATGGTCGAATCAACCTTAGAAATCTCAGATTCCTGTGCACCGTATGTTGTAGGAAAGTCGTACTTTGCGGTCAACTTGAGGCAATCAACGCCCATAACCTTCTCGGCTGCAACGAGGGTCTGTGTGATGGAAATCTTCTGTCCCTTGACCAACAGGTTTGGAATTTCCGACTTCCATGATTCGCCGACCTTGACAGGGGCCACTGGAGCTGGGATACACATCAGGTTTGGAATACCCTTCTGTGAACGATCGAATGGGTCTGCTGCAGGATTGACACGCTTGACCATGATGCCAGCCTTTGAGTAGGTGATGACAACGGGTACCGGTGGCTTCTTGTCTGCAGGGAGGGGCATGTTCTGGAACGTTGCAGCATTCAGTGTGTCAAGCTGCTCGTATGTTGCCGTGCCATCCGGGAGCACATCTTTGACATCGTGCTTGGATTCGCCACGTGTCGTGATGAGAACGTCACCGGATTCATCGGCTTGACGGCCGCTGATCTTGATGTACGTGCGGTAGCGTGGCGCTTCACCCTTTGTAAAGTTGACTGTCCAGCTGTAGGTTCCATCTTTAGCAACAACTGCTGGCGCTGTTTGTGCCTGAGCTACCTGTGCAGGTAAAACGGAGAGTGTAACCGCGAATAGCGCGAACGCCTTGCCGATATGCATGAAGCCAATCCTCAATCGTCAATGATTCAATCCATCGGCGTTTCTAAGTACGCAGTGATGGTATTGATTACTATCATTACCGGAACTTGGTGCGGATGCCACTAGACTGCGTGTGATATAGTGCCTATCGCAAGATTTGTTTTTCCGAGAGGGAAACACACTCGCTTTCCGTGGCCAAATGTGGCCGTGAGACGGTTTGGTAAAGGGGGGAAACGAAATGGCACAAGTTCAAGTCAAGCCAGGTGAACCGATTGAAATCGCGCTCAAGCGCTTCAAGAAGGTACTCCAACAGGATGGCGTCCTCAAGGCTGCCCGCGCTCATGAATTTTATGAGAAGCCGAGTGACCAACGTCGCCGTGCAGAAGCCGCCCGCCGTCGTAAGATCGAGCGGAACGAAGAGCGCTAAGCTCTTTTATAAGGATTCGGGGATGGTTTCTAATCATCCCCGTTGACAATTCATTGGCAATCTTTTCAGAATTAGCAACCCGGTTTCTAACCAAAGTTGCCCCTCAACCCCAGGATGGACGTTCTGCGTTCCGCTTGCGTGCTGCGATGCGCCGGACGACAGCCGTTCCTGCGCCGGCTCCAGAACGCTTCAATATCGTTCTTGGCATTGCGGTTACGATTGCCCTCACCGCACTCCTTTGTGCGCACCTCCTCCCTAACCGGACCAATCTCAAGCTTGGCGAAACGGCGACATCTGATGTCGTCGCTCAGCGCACGGTTCGCTACGAAGATACCGAGCTTACATCCAGGCTACGACGCGAGGCCGCAGACGACATCGATGAAGTATTTGTCGTCCAATCGGATGCTGCCAAGCAGGCGGATGAAGCCCTCCAAGCGGTTTTTAGCATCGTCGAAACGGCTGACAGGGATGCTGAAAAGGTCATCGTCGCCGATGTTGAACGAGCAACGGGACTCGCACTGTCCTACAAAAAAGTGCTCGAGCCGCTGCTTAGCGCAGACCGGGATGGTCGTACCGCAGCCCTCAATGTGGCATCCGCTGTTCTTTCCCGCGTGATGATCACGCCAATCCATGACACCCAGGATGACATCGCTGTTGCAAAGCGCGATGCTGCTGCCGCGATGGCAATCGACAGCCTCCCTGAGCAACTCCGGTCGCCAGTGCGAATGATTCTTCAAGGCTTGATAACCCCGAATCGCATTCTGGACAGAATGGAAACCACCCGCCGACGAGCAGATGCACAATCACGCATTCCTCGTCAATACCGACGTGTCGCAGCAGGGCAGGCAGTGATCCGCAGTGGTGAGCGAACCACACAAGCGCATTTGGATGCCTTTAGCGCTCTTGGACTGCGTTCAGCCACACTCGATGCAAGTGCGATCTCCACGGTCTTCCTCCTTGTCAGCGGGATGGTGTTGTTGGTCAGCGCGTTTGCGAGGCAGTACGCACGGGAAATCTGGTCCCGAAACAATCTGAAAGTCCTTACTGCAATCGTCGTCACCATCGCTGTTGCAGGCATCAAAATTGGTTCCACACTCCTTGGCCTGCCATTTTCAGGGGTTCACTTTGGATACCTTGGAATGATGTGTGTGGCATCCGCCGGGATGGTCCTCGCTGTTCTCGTCTGCCCTAACATCTCTATCCTTGTGGTCGCACTCCTCTCAACAGCCGCCGGGTTGATTCTGAACAATGAGCTCCGCTTTACCATCGTGACGCTCGGTTCATCCCTTGTTGGGATTGTTGCTGTCTCCACCCTGCGAAACCGGACAGACCTCCTGCGAAGCGGTCTCCTTCTTGCGATTTCAAATGCATTTCTCATTGTTCTCGCAGGACTCATCGAAGGTGACACCCTCCAAGAACACATCACAGGTGTCCTCTGGGGAGTGGTCGCGGGTGGTGTTGCTCTGATGCTCTTCTATCTTGGAGTGGCTATCTTTGAGCGTATCTTTGGTGTTACAACACATTTGCGACTCTTAGAACTGGCAGACCCTGCTACGCCGCTTCTACAGGAATTCCGGATGCACGTTCCCGGAACCTATGCCCACTCGCTGATGGTGGCAAACCTTGCCAGCGGTGCCGCGGAGGCGATAGGCGCTGATGCCCTTCTGACGAGGGTTGCAGCCTATTACCATGACCTTGGCAAAATGAGCCGGCCAGAGTTCTTCATCGAAAATCAAACCGGTGAGAACATCCACGAAACCATTAACCCAAGTCTCTCCGCAGTTGTCCTCGCATCCCATGTCAAAGATGGCATGGAAATGGCCAAGGTTGCCGGAATTCCAGCTAAAGTCATCGATGTGATGTCGCAGCACCACGGGACATCCGTGATGAAGTACTTCTATCATCAGGCGACTGATGGCGTACCAGATCGCCTCCTGGAAGCGCAGTTCCGCTACCCAGGACCGAAGCCACAGTCCAAAGAAGCGGCAATCCTGATGCTCGCAGATACTGTGGAGGCCGCCAGTCGTGTCCTGCAGCAGGCAACGCCGCAGAAGCTTGCGGAGTTTGTACAGCGGATGATTCAGGACAAGCTCGCGGATGGCCAGCTGGATGAAAGTGATCTCACGCTTCGGGAAATGAAAACGATTGAGACGGTCTTCATCCATATTCTCAGCGGCACAATGCACGGTCGTATTAGGTATCCAGAACAGGATCAGGCGGATGCCGCACTCGAGGCACCACGCGAACCGCGGAGTGATGATGATCGCTGAGCCTGATAAACAAACCTGTTTTAACGTATGCATCCAATGCCGACGGGTGCAACGATGACCATTGATTTCTCCAACCCAGCAGCACTTGATGCAGATACTCGTCAGAGCATCATCGCCGCACTCAACCTTGTGACGACCGCCTCATTCCTTTTTCCTGAACAAAGAACGCTTTTGCCATCGGAGAATTTTTTCGATGATGCTGAGGTTACAATTGCGCTCACCACGGATGCTGGCATACAGGACCTTAACAAGACGTGGCGAGGTAGGGATAGCGCCACGGATGTCCTTTCCTGGCCTGCAGTAAATATCGACGAGCCGCTCCAGCCAATTCTCGGTGATATCGCTATCTCACTCGATACCGCTGGTCGTCAGGCCACAACCCGGATGTGGAATCTGTCGGATGAAGTTTGCCTTCTGGCCGTCCATGGCTTCCTCCACCTTCTGGGTCATGATGACGATGAGGATGAAGATGCAGCACATATGCGTTCCCTTGAGCGCTTTGCGGTGGGGAAGCCACTTACACTGAATGGGGATGACCATGCCGAGGCATGACCCGGTACCGCATGACAAGCTCGCAGAGTCTGCCAGACGCAACCTCCGGGCAAGTGTATGGAGACCCAAGCATCCGCGTGAGAGCTTCCGCCATGCCGTCGAAGGCCTTGGGCATGCCTTCCGGACACAGCGCAACATGCGCTTTCACGTCGCCGCCTTTCTAGTCCTCTTTCTTGGAGCCCTCATTCTGCGGATTCCACGCCTCGAAATGATTGCTCTTGTCGTTTGCTTTTCAAGTGTTTTGTTTGCCGAAATGATGAACACTGCAATTGAAGCCACCGTTGACATGATCACGGATCGCTATCATCCAGCTGCCAAATATGTAAAAGACCTTGCCGCTGGTGCGGTCCTCGTTACCGCTACCGCAGCGGCAGTGATTGGCTCAATTATCTTTCTTGGCGCATTGAACATCGATGTAATGCAACGCCGGATGGTATTTCCTACGACTTTTCCTGTCGTGCTAGGCGGGTATCTGCTTGTGATGGTTATCGTGCTTGTCGGGAAGACGCTTGCCGGAAGAGGAAGTGTGATGCAAGGCGGGGCCATCTCCGGGCCTGGATCATCGCTGGCTCATATGCACTCGCCGCACTGGTTGCCCAGAGCCGGGTTGAAGGTCAGATTCATTCGATTCGCGAAGTCGTAATCGGTGGGGTTGTCGCGACCATTGTCGGAGTATTGATTGTTGGTGCCCCAAAATGGCTGGGGACGCGCCTCGATGGGATCGAAGCGCTATGGCAAGGAGTTCTTACACGTGTTAGATGAGTCGGTCCAACAGATTTTCTGGTTAGGCGGCGGCATTGCTGCATCGCTTATCCTCGGTGGATGCTACACATTAGGTGACACCGCGCTTATCACGGTGCGGGCATCCCGGATTGAGCAGCTAATCAATGAAGGTAAGCGAAGGGCCCATCTTGTCAAGAAACTCATAAGCGAGCCCGCCAAGCACGTCGCCGCAGCACAAGTTGGACTCTCGCTCTTTGCATTTTCATCCGCAGCGCTTGCCGCGATTGCTGGATTGGAATTGGCTGATCTGATGGCGCCAGGGAAGCCATCTTTTCAATCGCGCGTGGTTTACGTTGTCGCTCTTGTGATGCTAACCGCGTTTCTCAACCTCGTCCTTTCCGGCCTTGTTCCAAAGGCAATAGCACTTTCATCGCCAACAAACTGGTCCATCCGAATGGCGCCATTTATTCTGTTGTCATCGAACATCTATGTCATTCTGTCAGGCATCGCACTCTGGGCCGCAGGTATCTTGACAAAGCCGCTCGGCATCGTCGCACGATATGAACCACCGTTCATCACCCGGGATGAGCTCGAACAAATTGTTGGTGAAACTGGCAAGACAGGCGAAATCGATGATGCTGAAGCGGCTATCATCACCCGGGTCTTTATGCTCTCGGAGCACGATGCCCGCGCTGTGATGACTCCCCGGACGGATGTCAGTGCGATTCCAGTTACGGCCAGCCTCTCGGATGCGCTGACAGCCATCGTCGGAAGCGGCCACACGCGTATCCCGGTCTACGATGGCACAATCGACAATGTCGTAGGGATTCTCCACGCAAAGGATTTGCTGAAAATTCTTGCCCAGCATGTCGAAGCAGAGCGGTACGTACCCGATTTTCATCTCCGACGTATCCTGCGGCCGGCCGTCTTTGTGCTAGAGTCCAACCCGGTTCCAGAGCTCCTCACGAGCATGCGACGCAACCAGCAGCAGATTGCCATCGTCCAGGATGAGTTTGCCGGCACCGAAGGCATCGTCACCATCGAAGACTTACTCGAAGAGATCGTGGGGGATATCCGGGATGAACATGATGTCGATGAGCCAGCATTTGATGTAGATGTATCCGGGAAGACTATCTTGGATGGCCGAATGCCGATTGAGCTCTTCAATGAACGGTTTTCTGTGTCGCTCCCAGATGATGACTACAACACGGTCGGTGGCTATGTCTTTGGGGCGATCGGACGCGAGCTTGTTCCTGGAGACTCCGTCGACATTGATGGAATCCGAATCATCATCATGGCAACATCCGGACGGACAACAACGCTTCGTGTGGAGCCTGTTTCGAACTAACTACGTCGGGTTCTCACTGGCATTTGAATAATCTGTCGGCCTAAGGGATCCCTCTCAAACAAAGAAAAAGCCCCCTCTGGAAGTGTGATCCATAGAGGGCTCTTTCGTTTACTTGCCGGACTTTGCCAAGAGCTCTTTGATGGCTCTCTCGAGCTGTGGGTCGCGACCCGCGAGGTAATCTTCCGCCGGCCATTCGACATCAATGTCCGGCTTTTCGCCTAAGTTTTCCATTGGGCTGCCATCCTTACGGTACGTTCCAGCCCCTGGCATCCGAGCGCTGGTGCCATCGATCAGAGGCAAGCCCCACGTCCAAATCACATAGCCTGGAGTTGGTTTGCCAATGAGCGTCGCAAGTCCGGTTGCCCGCATGCCATATGGGAACATTTCCGCATTTGAGAACGAGTTCTCACCCATAAGGACGACGATTGGGATCTTTGGGAATGTGCGCGCCGCCCAATCCGGAGGACCAGACTTTGGATCGCCATCCCGTGGCACATACGTACTGTAAGGTTTGTTTCCAAGCCAGCTGATAAGGCGGTCCCCGATGTTGCCACCGCCGTTTTCACGGACATCAATGACCATCGCATCCTTGCCTTCAGCCCAGCTGAAGAACTCCTTCTCAAATGTGTTTTGGTTGTCCCCGCCCATACCAGCGATGTGGACATAACCTATTCGACCACCGCTTGCCGATTCAACCTGCTTGCGGCGGGCATCCGTTCGGTTACGGTAGTTGATGTTGCTCCATTCACCCATCGAGAGTGGACGGAACGTAACCGTACGCGCACCATCGCGAACTGGCTTGCTGTTCACGAGGAGGGTGACATCGCGGTCGCCGCGGTCCTGGAGAAGGTCCCAGAGGTTCTCATCGACGCTGCAGTCTTTGCCATCGATGGCGACGATGAACTCACCTGGGCTCAGCTTTGTTTTTGTATAGCTTCCCGGTGTACGCGGAGGCACGGTACGAATCTTGATGCCAGGACCATCGTAGGCTTCATCGAAAGTCACACCAAGATGTTTGACGCTTGTGCTGGCAATGGGTGATGCCGCCGGGCCTACCTCAGCATGGCTTGCTTCAAGCTCTCCCGCCAACATATTGAGGACGGTAGCAAACTCTTCCCGTGTACCAACACCACCAAGGAATGGACGGTATGCATCCCGTAATGCAACCCAGTCACGGCCGTGGAAGTTTGGATCATAGAAACGGGTTTGATAGGAGCGCCAGAACTGAGTGAATGCAACAGCACGCAGCTGATTGATGTCTGTTTCACCGCTTGCGGTGAACGTCACCAGAGGTTGCGGTGTTCCCGGTGCGATTCCCTTGATTGCAAAGATCTGTCCACCACGGAGGAAGGTTGCGGATTTTTCATCCGCAGCCAGTCGCAGCATCGCGGTGCCACCGCCTCCTGTGATTTTGGTTACGTTCTTGCCATCAAAGGCGCACGCCGTCACATCGCCGTTTCCAATAAACAGGATCCGTCCATCCTTCAGAACTGTGATATCGGATGCTGAACCGGGCACGATTTGGCGAATACGTGTCTGGATGTCTGTGAAGTCGATTTCGATTTTCACGTTATCTAGCTTGCCAAGAGTCGTTTCACCATCATCTGCGCGGACATCAACCGGCTGAAGTGGGAGCGCGTAAAGGCCATCTCCATCCCGGTTGCTGGAGAAGAAGAGGAAACGGCCATCGGGAGACCATGCCATTTGGCCATGGAAACTCGCGAGGCGCGTCACGTTTTCCGCAGGCTTGCTTGCATCGAGAGGGGCAATATAGATATCTGGATTGCCTGTGATTGTCGATTCTCTGGAAAAGGCTACGAAGCGGCCATCGGGGGAGAAGCTTGCAAATCCCTGATGCGCACTAGGAACAGCGGCGACCTTTTTGGTATCGGTTCCATCGAGGAGAGCGGTGTAAAGCCCTGCAACATCACGGGAACCGCCCACCCAGAAGCTCACGCGCTTGCCATCCGGGGTTAACTTTGGCGAAGAAACCGCCTCTGGCTTGTTCCAAAGTGTCGTCACACGCTTAGATACGACATCAACGGAATACAGCTTGTCATTACCATCCCGGTCGGACACGAACAGAATCTGTTTGCCATCGGGTGTCCAGACAAAGTCACGGTCATACCCAATCCAATCAGTAATTCGTTCAGCCAGGTCTACATTGCGGCCCTTGCCCTTGTCGATCGGTGCGACCCAGATGTCGTTATTGACGAGGAACGCGACCTGTTTGCCATCCGGGCTTGGCTCTTGTTCCGAAACCTGGTTATTGCTGATGGACCAGCGGCTAACGGGGTTTGTTTTGTCATCGGCTGTGCCAGCAATGAGAACGAGCTTTTTCGGTTCGCCGCCCGTGGCAGGACGAATGTAGATATCTGTTCCGTGTGCAAAGACGATGTCTCCCGTTTTTGCAGCAAGGGATGGGAATCGAACACTACCGCCCGTAAGCGATGTCAGACGCTGTGCCTTACCGCCATCCACTGGGATGCTCCAGACATTTGGCGTTTTATCGGCATTGTCTGTCCACTTAAGAGGAGCCTTGCCAAACCACTGTGCATTTGGCGTCTCCTCACCGGTCGTTACGCAAATGATTGATTTGCCATCCGGTGTTGGTCTTGGCCAAAGATATTGCTGTTCACCGCTTGTTATAGCCGTGCGCTTCTTGGAAGCGATGTCAAAGCGCCATAGCTGGCTTGCTGCAGAACCGCGATAGCGTGGGCGAGTCCACGGAAAGCCATCGCGTGTGTAAACAACCTGCTTGCCTCCAGCCAGTGGAGCCGCGCCGCCGATACGCTTAAAGTCCTCGACGATGCGCTGAACTTTGAATGAATCTACATTGACGGTGTAAATGCCCGGGACATTGGATTCCCGGTTCGCTGAGAAGTAGATAGATTTGCCATCTGGAGTCCAGTCCGTTGGAACCTCGGATGCCGGCGACTTTGTGACTCTACGCGGGGTGCCTCCGGTGCTCGGGACGATGAAGATGTCGCTGTTACCATTACGATTGGATGAAAAAGCAATCCACTTGCCATCCGGAGAGAACACCGGATTGCCATCAAATTCGGCATGAGCTGTGAGAGGGGATGCGGTTCCGCCCGTTGATGCCGCGATGTAAACATCCCCGCGCCAGCTGAACGCAACACGTTTGCCATCCGGCGACAGTGTGGGTGCCTGCGCACCGTGGATAGCGACATCCTGTGCGAAAGCAAATGATGGAACGGCGGCGATGCCGAGGCCAGTTAGTGCAGCAAGCGTCTTCATTTTCAAAGTCTACCGTGGTGAACAATAGTGCGTCATATTCATCCTGCAATTCATGCTTATTTGCTGTTTCAGGACAACCTGACCGCAATGCGTAAGTGGGAAGGCAATTCTTATGTGTCTTTGCACAATCTGCCTATAAGAGATAGGCGTTGTTCAGCATTCAAGAGGCGGACTTGCTTGAGGCTGTAATATGAATACGGTCACATCCGGTGCCCGATATCTATTACTATGTCTACTCATCTCGATCCCTGTGTCCTCGTTCTGTTCGGTGCGACTGGCGACCTTACCCGCCGGAAACTGACTCCCGCACTCTATGCGCTCCACTGTGATGGCCACCTTCCGGCTGGTTTTCAGGTTGTGGCATACGGGCGCCGTGACAAAGATGATGCATCCTTCCGCGCAGACCTTCTCGCGCACATGCAGCAGTTTGCTCCCAAGGCTGAAATGTCCAAGTGGGAGGAGTTCGCTAGCCAGTGCTTTTATGTACGCGGTGAATTCGATGTGCAGAGCGATTACGATCGTCTAGCTGCACGTCTGGCGGAGCTCGATGAGAAGGCTGGGCGTCAACGGAATCGCCTTATGTACCTTGCCATTCCACCCGAGCAGTATGAGAGTGTTGTCGGCAACCTCGGTGCCGCCGGTCTTACAAAGAGTGAAGGCACATGGACACGCGTGATCATCGAAAAGCCATTTGGCTACGATTTAGAGACATCACGCCACCTCAATGACTCCCTCATGACATGGCTTTCTGAGGATCAGATTTATCGTATAGATCACTACCTCGGGAAAGAAACCGTTCAAAACATCCTCGTGTTCCGGTTTGCCAATGAAATCTTTGAGCCACTTTGGAACCACAAATACATCGAGAATGTACAAATCACCGTCGCTGAACAAATCGGTGTTGAAGGTCGTGGGAACTTCTTTGACCAGACGGGGATGACGCGCGATGTGCTTCAAAACCACGCGTTACAGATTCTGTCCCTGATTGCGATGGAGCCTCCGGCCCGCCTTGATGCCAATGCCATTCGGGATGAAAAAGTCAAGGCGATTCGCTCAATTCGGCCCGTGGCACACGATGAAGTCCCACGCATGTCGGTACGTGGACAGTATGCGGGCTACCGCTCAGAACCTGGCGTCGATCCGCATTCATCCACCGAGACGTATGCTGCTCTCAAGCTGCATGTTGACAACTGGCGCTGGGGAGGGATTCCCTTCTATGTGCGCTGTGCAAAGTCGATGCCTCGCCGTGTGACCGAAGTCGCAGTGCAGTTCCGAGCGGTCCCGCAGGTTCTGTTTGCTAAAATGAACCGCTCCGATGTACGTCCAAACATGCTTGTTATTCGGGTTCAGCCGGATGAGGGCATTCACCTCGAAATTGGTGCGAAGGAGCCGGGCCCGACCATGGCCCTCCGGCCAGTCAACCTTGACTTCACGTATGGCAGTGCCTTTCCAAATGCGCCGATCACGGATGCCTATGAGCGGCTGTTATTGGATGCAATCCGCGGTGATGCGAGTCTCTTTGCCCGTGGGGATGAAGTTGAAGCGGCATGGAAGCTTCTGACGCCAATCCTCGAGGCGTGGGAGCAACATCCGGCAGATGTGACGCCTTACTTTGCGGCAACATGGGGCCCTGAGAAAGCTGATTCCCTTCTTGAACACGGCGCCAAGTGGCGGGAGCCATAAGATGAAGATCTCGGCATCCAGACCAAAAGTCGTCATCATCGGTGGCGGCTTTGGCGGCCTTGCCGCAGCCCGTGTGCTCAAAAATGTGGCGGTTGAGATCACCCTCATCGACCGCACCAACCACCATCTCTTTCAACCACTCCTGTATCAGGTTGCGACGGGCGGTTTGTCGCCGACGGAGATTTCTGCACCGATCCGGACGATTCTCAAAGATCAGCAAAACACAAAGGTCATCATGGCGGATGTCATTGCTGTTGACCGTGGGAAAAAGCAGGTTGTCCTTTCCTGTGGTTCGCCCGTTTGCTACGATTATCTTGTTGTCGCATCCGGCGGACGTCACCACTACTTCGGGCATTCCGAGTGGGAAGCGCTGGCGCCGGGGCTCAAGACCCTCGAGGATGCCAATCGCGCACGAGAGCGCTTTTTAGGTGCATTTGAGGCGGCTGAGAAGGCTGAAACCGATGCATCCCGTAAAGAATGGCTGACATTTGTCGTGGTTGGTGGCGGTCCTACCGGTTGCGAACTTGCTGGTGTGCTACCGGAAATTGCGCGAAAAGCACTTGCGGGAGAATATCGCAGCTTTACGCCGGCCGAGACGCGTATTATTCTTATCGAAAACAGTGCGCATGTCCTTGACAGCTTCCCGGATGACCTCCGTGTCTGCGCAACCGCAGATCTCAAGGAACTTGGTGTTGAGGTCATTCCACTACGTAAGGCTGCTGATATTCAGGCTGACCATGTGATGCTAGATGACGGCACGCGCATTCCTTGCCGAACCGTGTTCTGGGCAGCTGGCAACAAGGCTGGACCAATTTGTGCGACGCTTGGTGCTGAACAAGACAGAGCTGGCCGCGTCGTTGTTACACCGTGTCTTCACTTGTCCGATGACACGTCGGTTTTTGTAATTGGTGATGCTGCACACGTGCAATGGCATGGGGATGTGGCCGTTCCCGGCGTAGCACCGGCCGCGCGGCAAATGGGCGAATGTGCTGGACGGAACATCGGGAAACTGGTCGCTGGTAACGCTGACCTCCTGAAGTTTTCCTACATCGACAAAGGTTCGATGGCTGTTCTTGGACGTAACAAAGCGGTTGTTGCGGCGGGCAAGCTGCATTTTCATGGTGCTATCGCTTGGCTGATGTGGCTCTTTGTCCACATTTTGTATTTGGCTGGCTACCGCAACCGCCTCTTGGTTTTGCTTGAATGGGCATACGCCTATGTAACCTACCGGAGGGGTGTCCGGTATCTGATAAAGGAACGCGTAGACTAATGGATGAGCGTGAACGAAGCTGGTATGCAATGGATGGTGGAGCAACAATCGGTCAGCGTGGACCCGGAAAGGGTTCCATTATTGCGGATGCCGAATATGGAAATCCAGCTGACACCGAGGATGCAGATGCACGTCTGACGCTTGAGCTGCAGCGGGATGGTACTTTCATCCTCACTGGACAAGTGTATCCATGGGCATTTGGTCAGGCAGTGGCCGCTACGGAAACGGAAGCCGATGAGATTGCGGAGCATATCCGCAAGCGTCTTGAAGGCTTGGCAGCTGCCATTCCTGATGATGATGAGCGCGACCTTGTCATCAAGACTGCGACATTGCAACAGCTATGTGCAGCTTTTGAGGCCGACTTTCCAGCGATCTAGTCGGGGCGCCTACTTGCGGTAGACCTGCCCACTTCGAGATCCGGTAGGTCTCCCGCCATCATGTGCGAGTGTTCCATTAACCCATACCTGGCTGATACCTGTTGCACGCTGCCGTGGCTGTTCAAAGGTCGCCGGTGAGCCGACGGTTTCCGGGTCCAAGAGGACAATATCCGCTTTGAAGCCAGCTCCGATACGCCCGCGGTTATGCCAGCCAAGCCGCGATGCAGGTAGGCTTGTCATTTTGCGAATAGCCTCCTCGAGCCCGATGACCTTCTTTTCCCGAACGTAGTGCCCGAGTATTCTCGCGAATGTCCCAAATGTTCGAGGATGCGGTTGCTCGCTGCTTCCGTGGTGGGTGATATCAGTTGCGACTGAGTCAGATCCAATCATCACACGTGGATCCTGAAGGACATACTCGACATCTTCATCTGACATCGCATGGTGCACAGCTGAAATCCATGGACCCGGTGTCGCAAGGAGGTCCAGAACAAAGTCCTGTGGATGTTGACCAGTGTTCACAGCCAGCGTTTCTAGAGACATCCCGATGTAGTCTGGATGCGTTGCGCACGTTGCAATCTTGAGCCGTGACCAATCGTGGTGCGACATTTCGGCGTGGATGCGTTCCCGATTTCCCGGTGTGTTGATCAGCTCCGCCAAGGCTTCTGAGTCTGCAGCATTTGCCCAGCGGGGGAGGACGATGGTTTGTAGGCTGGTCTGGTACGCCGTGTATGGGTACTGGTCAATGTGGATGTCGATTCCGTTTGCCTGCGCTTCCGTAACGCGGGCCAATGTCCGCCGGACCGCTGTCCAATTCCGTCGCAGTTCCGCTTTGTGATGACTTAGCTGGAGCGATATCCCGGCGTTCGAGGCGACGCTGATTGCTTCCTCAACGGCTGCTTCGAGGTGATCGCCTTCATCCCGTAAATGCGTTGCATAAAAGCCTCCTGCTGAAGCAACGACTTTTGCGATGGCAGAAAGCTCGTCTATGGATGCGTATGCTCCTGGGATGTACTCAAGGCCCGAGGACAATCCGATGGCACCCGCGGCCATTGACGCTTCGGCATCACGGCACATTTGACTAAGTTCAGCCACATCTGGGGCCCGGTTAGCGGTTCCCATGACACGTTTTCGGAGGGTCCCGTGTCCGGCAAGGGATGCAACATTAAGAGCGGTGCCATTATCTGCGACGCGCGTCAGGAACGATGACAGGTCTGTCCAGTCCAGCTTGACTCCGTAGCGGTCAAGAGCCCGGCGCTCGAGCTTAAAATCTTCCGCTGGAGTCGCAAGACCAATGGCAATCCCACAGTTACCGAAGACTTCACTGGTTACGCCTTGGGAGAGGGAACTCTCCATCCCGGGAAAGATCAGGACGTTAAAGTCAGAGTGAGTGTGAATGTCAATAAAGCCAGGACACAGAACCTTGCCCCCACACGCAATCGCCTCGTAGCCATCCCGGACGGGGATAAGGGTTGGTTGGGGAATGACATCGGTGATGCTGTCATCGTCGATGTAGACATCGGCCGCAAACCCGGGGCTTCCACTTCCATCAATGACGATGGCATTCACAAATCGAATCTTTGACATTGAGATCCTATGCTCCGGCGCTGTTGGAATCCGGACCAGAGATCGCCCATTGTGCTGCAACGAGCTCGGCGTATTTTCCACCAGCTGCCAGGAGCTCGGTATGTGTACCTTGCTCGACAAGCCGTCCATGTTCCATCACGAGAATTCGGTCTGCATCGACGACTGTTGACAGGCGATGCGCGATAGCGAATGTCGTACGCCCTTCGGCAAGGCGTGCCAGCGACTCCTGAACAGCGGCTTCCGTTTGTGTATCGAGCGCGCTTGTTGCCTCATCGAGGACGAGGACCTTTGGATTCTGGAGAATCGCCCGTGCGATGGCGAGGCGTTGCTTCTCACCACCGGAGAGCTTATAGCCGCGTTCGCCAACCATGGTGTTGTAGCCATCTGGGAGGCCGGCGATATGTTCGTGGATTGCGGCTGCACGAGAGGCATCTTCGATCTGCATATCTGTTGCATCTGGATTGCCGTAGCGGAGGTTTTCCTTGATGGTGTCGTGCAGGAGATAGGTTTCCTGTGTAACCACGCCGACCAAACGTCCGAGGTTTTGAAAGCTGATGTTTCTGATGTCAACGCCATCGATGGAAACAGAGCCCGTGAGCGGGTCATGAAGGCGTGGAATAAGGAAGGCCATCGTGGTTTTGCCAGCGCCACTCGCACCAACAAGGGCGACACGCTCTCCCGGTTTTGCAGTAAATGTTACATGGTCCAGAGTGAGATCAGTGGAGTCCGGATCGTGCTTGAAGGTGACATCGGTGAAGGATACTTCGCCCTTTGCAGTTGCGATGTCAACTGGGGTTGGATGCTCAGCCTCCCGAATATCGTGTGCCATATCGAGGTATTCATACACGCGGTCGAAGAGGGACATTCCGCTGATGACTTCGACTTGGATGTTCATCAGGGATGTCAGTGGGAAGAAGAGTCTCGATTGCAGTGCGGTGAACGCGACGATGAGTCCAATGGTCAGGCCAGTGCCACTCGGCTGGGCCATAAAGTAGCCTGCAAGCCAATACACCAGAGCTGGCGTGAGCTGAAAGGTGAGTGGAATCAAGTTAAAGAACAACCGCAGAATCGACATCGAGCGGATCTGGGTTGCGGTCAGAGCATCATTTTCAGTGACAAATCGGTCAAGAGCCCGCTTAGACTGGCCCGTCGTCTTCAGCAGCAAAATGCCGCTCACGGACAGCGTCTCTTGCATCGTGCTCGATAGATCAGCATTCTGCTTTGCGGACTGCGTTCGTAGGTCGCCCAGCTTGATACCGAGGCGCGCAGACATGAGGGCAAACACAGGGAGGATGCCAACGGACAGCAGGGTAAGCCGCCAGTCCATCGCAATCATTCCGATGAGTGTTGAGATAACAATCGCGACATTGCTGAGGAAGTTAGCGAGCGTATCCGACAGGACGCCTTGAACTCCTGCGACATCACCGATCAGGCGGCTTTGGATCTCACCTGTGCGCGTGGATGTAAAGAACTTAAGGCCCATCCCTTGAAGGTGTTCGAACAAACGGTTTCGGATGTCCTTTAGGATGCGCTGTCCAAGCAGAACGCTGAGGTAGCCGTAAGTGAGGTTGAATGCTGTCGAGCCAAGTGTTGCTGCGAGTGTGAGGAGGGTGTAATGGGTAACGACATCGAGGTTTCGTGGCCCGAATCCTTCATCCACAATCTTCCGAAGGTAATAGGGCGGGAGAATGCCAGTCGCAGCACTTGCCAGTACCAATACGACAATAAGTGCCAGCGTTGGTCTGTGTTCTGAAAAAAGAGCAATAACCCGCTTGACTGTTTGTTTGTTCATCCCCTTTTTCGAAGGGGCCATCGGTAATCCGGGACGCATATGCTAGCGTACCGTGGATGCACCTTCGGTGATTGTGGATGACTTGTCTACCGGGACATCGGTTAGTGTCGTCTTAGTACCACTTGGCCATGTGACTTCGACGGATTTGACGCTGGTGTTAGACCCAATACCCACGTGAACACGAACATCGGAAGCGCTCAGGTACGAGCCATCGGTCTGGCAGTGACGCAGAAGTGTCTTGCCATCAGCGAGCGTAATTCGGACCAAAGCCCCGTGCCCGCTTCGAGGAGATTTTGTCCCGACAAGCGTCAGGCGAACGTAGTGTCCAGCACTTTTCGTTTCGTTATGCAATAAAACTGGCTTGCCCTCGCTATCGACGACAAGGGCATCCACGAGGCCATCATTGTCATAGTCGCCAACCGTAAGGCCGCGACCTACGATTGGTTTAAGCTTGCCGATACCGCTGGTGGCATTTCGGTCTTCGAAGCGTTGTCCAGCCATGTTTTGCATAAAGAAAATGGGCTGCGGGTACGTGGAAGACTTGTCGACATCCGCGATGTTGTCCTGAACGTGACCATTCGATAACAGAAGGTCAATAAAGCCATCGTTGTTGGCATCGAAAAACTTGATGCCAAACGAGATGAACGGCTGCACGGTATCCGAAAGTCCGGTCATGGTGGATTTATCGATGAAGAAGCCGCCGCCTTCGTTGTGGTAAAGGGACTTGACTTCATGGCTGAAGGTTGCGACGACGAGGTCTGGTTTGCCATCGTTGTCGTAGTCACCCCAATCAATGCCCATTCCGCCGTGTGCACGTCCTTCGCCATCGTAGGCGGTCCCGGAGTTTGCGCCTTCGTTTGTGAACTTCATCCCGGTGTTCTTGAGGAGATCGCCTGGAAGCTCATCGTTTGCGATGGCAATGCTGTCGTGTCCAGAGAAGTCAAAGTCGAGCACGGCTACACCGAGGCCGCGGCCAGAGACTTTCTTTGCACCGCTTGCAACGGAAACATCGGCAAAGCTACCTGGCGCTTTGGCAAGGAAAAGTGTCCCACGCTCAGGGTCGTAGAAGCGGGGGCCGCAAGAGGACATAATCCCGTTGAACGAGCACAGCTGCGGCATCACTTTAGGGCCGAAAATAGCGTAGTTTGCGACATAGAGATCGAGGACGCCATCGCGGTTGAAATCCGCAAAGCTGGCGCTCGTTCCCCAAGGTTGTTTGGTTAGCCCACTGCCCGCGGTGACATCAGTGAACTTTTTGCCACCCATGTTCTTGTAGAGACGACCATCACGGTAGCCGGTCAGGTAAATGTCCTGAAAGCCATCATTGTCATAGTCGCCAACGGCACAGCCGAGGAAATAGCCTTGCGGATTACCGAGGGCGGCTGGGTCTTCTGTGAACTTGCCTTTTCCATCACCGCGGAAGAGGGTGGTCTTCTTTCCGACCAGCAGGATGTCGAGGTTGTTATCATTGTCAACATCGATGAAGGCTGCGCCATTGCCAATCGTCCCAAGAATCGTGAGAGGGCGCTTCTCGCGTGGAGTCCAGGCATAGCTGCCGATGCCAGATTGTTCCGTTACATTGACGAACTGGACATCCGATGTCACTGCGGGGCCGTTATTTGTCGTTACAGGTGCTTTCGTGTTGCATCCAGCAAGTGAAGCCGCAGCCAGTACGCAGATGGAGGCGGTAAGTGGAACTTTAAACTTCACGCTAAAAGCCTACCTTTTTTTGGTCGATTCGTTGACGATTTCCGTCGATGCAAGGGCTGCATTAAGTGCCTGCAAGCCAATTTTTGCTTTCTTTGGGTCTTTACGAAGCATTATGGCGGCATCCCGGTGAAGCTTGGCCTTGTTGTTCTCACCACCAGATTCAAGATGAGCAGCCAGCTTGTCGTGGAGCTCATGTTTCATCGGTTCGCGGCGGAGGAGGTCATCAAGGAAGTTACGCTTTTCCATATAGATGGTCAGCTGACTAAAGCTCTCCTGCGCATTTTTGGCTTCCTTGAGTCGGCCAGCGAGTCGGTATGCCGTTGCAAGGTCTTTTGTGGCGGCAACGTGGAATATGTCATCTGCGATAACGGCTTCAAGGTAGGGGATGGCTTCCTTACCATTGGAATGTTGGACTAAGAGACTCCCAAGGCGTGCCATCGCGGCAACTGCACGTGGTTCCAGCTCAAGTGAGCGTCGAAGCAGGCGCTCGGCTTCTGCTTCACGCTGTGCATTGCGTTTTGAGTCTAGGAGGACTGTGGCGAGCTGAAAGTGGGCTTCAGGGTCATCTGGAATATCTGCAAGACGCTCCTTTAGGAGCACTTCTGCTTCATCCCAGCGGAAGATTGCGCGGAGCGCGTTTGCGTAAGAAATGGCAAAGTCGGTCCGCTTTGGGTCGAGTTTCTTGGCGCGTGCAAAAGCATCAACTGCAGCCCCGAAGTTCAGGCGTTGGTTATAGTGTGCGCGCCCAAGGCCGACCCAAGCGGTGGCGTTTTCTGGTTCCAGCGCTGTGGCATCGGTGTAGACTTTGAGGGCAATTGGAAACAGCGATTTCTCCAATGCGACTTGTCCCATGCCGAGCAAAGCAGGCATCAGCTTAGGATTTCTCTTGATCAGCTCGGTGTATTCAAGGCCAGACTTGGCAAACTCGCCTTGAAGGCGATGGGCTTCGGCCATGATCAGGCAGGCCCGTACGTTGTTCTTGTCTATAACAAGAATATCTTCGGCAATCATCCCTGCTTCGACATGCCTGCCATTTTTCATTAGGGCTTCAGCCCAAAGAATGCGTCGATTCGGGTCATTCGGTGTTGCTTTGAACCATGCCTGGCGTGTGGCGTACCCGGATGTCTCAGGGGACGATTCTGCGCGTGAGGCAAACCATCCGTTTAGGAAGGAGCCTTGTGTACGGCTTGCAATCAGCTTAGCGGGACCATCCGGTGCAATAGCACGTGCAAGTTCTTGCGGTAAGGATGCCGGTGTTAAGGGTTTACAACGCTCAATCGCTTCCATCGCAGCAGCTTTTGATTCAGCTCGCGAGCGTGCGAGGGCGAGAACACGGCCGGATTGTTCACGGTTTCCACTGACGGCAAGGGATGCGGACCATGTGATCCAGATGTCGGAGGAGGATTCGCCGGCTGCGACTGCACGTTCGAGGTATTTGGCGGCAGTTTCGAAGTCTCCAGCCTCGGCATGTCGTCCAGCAGTGAGCGCGAGCAAAGATCCATTGTTTGGATCGTTATGAAGCATTTCTTCCAGCTCTGGCAGATATGCCTCACGTAATGTGGCTTCAGAGTATGCTTGACTTACGAAATAGAAACCGCCCCCGGCAAGAACAGTTCCAGCGAGGGCGGTTATCGTAAGTCGTTTAACCAGCAAAGCCGGGTTCGACTGTTTCTTCATGACTTAGCGGTTACCAAAACCACCATTCATCCTTTGCATTTGCTGTTGGACACTTGGTGGTGCATTTGGTGGAGGCGCAGTCATGCTTGCTGGCAGGCCACCACCTTGTTGTCCACCACCCATAGCACCTGAAGGGCGGAGGATTTGTCCCCCCTGCGATGATGCATCTGGTGCAGGTGTTGTCGGCGCTGGCGCTGGAGGAGCAGCTTCTGGCTTGTTACAGCCAGAAACTGCTACTACAGCGAAGCTACAGAGTGTTAGAGCAACTAACGTAGTCTTCATATGCACAGTTATACCTACGGGGTGTAGTTGGTCTGTGGCTTGACGAGCTTGAACAAGCGCCAGTCATTCTGACGAACAGCGCCGAAGGACAGAGCCTTGACGTGGCCGTCTGCGAATGCATAGTTGGACATACCGCTGTGACCCTTAGCAGGCCGCTTGCCGTTGTCGTTGAAGTCACCAGCGCACTGTCCGGATGCGTCCAAGTCAGTGTTGTTCCGTGCTGGCTTGTTACGTCCAGCAAGCTTCCACGTGTCGCAACCTGTGAACAGGGAGCCCCAAGGAGTTCCGATGTAGAAGGTTTCTGCTTCGCCGCCACCGTTTTGGCCCCATCCTTCAACGAGGGAGATGGTGTCAGCTGGTGCATCAAATGCAGCGAGGGACTTGCCCTGGCCCCATGCGGACATACCGGTGTTTGGGTCATCCCATTGGCCGCGCGCGGTTGCTTCTGCTGTACAGATCTGGCCAACGTAGCCGTAAGAACGCTTTACCATAGGGCGACGGCGTTGGTAGTTGCCATCGAAAAAGTCACCCAAGCCACGTACAGGGCGAGCGACAGAGTCGGATGGGCATCCGGAGATCTGGTCATTCTTCAAGTATGGCATCAGCTGGTGCTCGTAAGGAACAACACCTACACCACCACCGTTGATGCCAGCACCGAAGTCAACGAATGCGGTTGGCATGACTTCGTCAAAGTCTTGGGCATACATCATCATGCCGAGGCCGAGCTGCTTCAGGTTTGACAAACAGGATGCTTGACGGGCCTTTTCACGTGCCTGTGCGAAGACTGGGAACAGAATCGCGGCCAAGATAGCAATAATTGCAATAACGACGAGGAGTTCGATGAGCGTAAACGCTCTCTTTGTACCCTGCATGGATTACCTCTTCTAAGAGTGCGGATGACACCCTGCGTTGGATGTGCATCGCATTCAATTAAATATGAACAATCGGAGTATAATCGCGCACTTGTGGAATTAGCAACAGTGATTTTGATTTTTATCCAACCGGTTGGGTAGGTTGGGGCGGATGAGTGTTTTTCGGTGTAATTACGAACATCCTGTCTGCATATAGACATTCCTAGGCTGTAACGGGTTCTATAAATAGGTCAGCCCACGTATTGGTTTGCCGAAGCGACTAAAGTAAACTAAAAAATCTGGTATCTCAACATCATCTTGGCAATGGAGTCATCGCGTTGAATCGTACATTGTTCGGTATTTTGGGGATTTTCGCTGTGGCATCGACCGTGGTTGCTGGGCAGGTCACGCCGCAGGCAAAGCTTCCATCGGCTAAGGTCGGCAGTCCTGAGGAATTGGATTTCGAAAAACGAATCCGCCCTCTCCTACACAAGCACTGCGTACCTTGCCATAATTCAAAAACAACACTTGGTGGGCTGCGACTCGACACCGCCGCAGGTGCTGTCAAGGCAGTGTTTCCAGGTGACGCAGTCGCAAGCCCGCTGGTACAGGCGATCCGCTATGAAGGCAAGCATAAAATGCCGCCATCCGGCAAGCTTCCTGCGGCAGAGATCGCAGCCCTTACAGGCTGGGTCGCATCTGGCGCACACTGGCCCGAATCGCTTGCTGCCATCAGCTCGACATCAACCCACTGGGCATTCATCCCTGCGAAGCGCTTCGCAGCACCTAAGGTCGCTGGGGTTTCTACGAACATCGATGCCTTTCTCCGTGCACCGGTTATAGCAAGCGGTCTAAAACCCGCTCCGCGTACCGACAAGCGTACGTTGATACGGCGAGCCTACTTTGATATCACCGGTCTTCCCCCGGCACCGAAGGATGTGGAAGCATTTGTGGCTGACAAGTCTCCAGATGCCTTCAGTAAAGTGGTGGATACGCTGCTGGCCAGCCCGGCATTCGGTGAACGCTGGGGGCGGCACTGGCTGGATGTTGCTCGCTACGCAGATTCGAATGGCCTCGATGAAAACCTTGCGCACGGAAATGCGTTCCGCTACCGTGACTGGGTTGTAAATGCGCTCAATCAAGACCTTCCATACGATCGCTTTGTTCAGTACCAGATTGCGGGTGACCTACTAACTCCAGGGAACGAAGCTGAGCGGGCAGACATGCTTACCGCAACCGGTTACCTCTCGCTCGGGCCCAAAGTCCTTGCAGAGCAGGATAAGCCCAAGCTAGTCATGGACATCGTGGATGAACAGATCGAAGTTGTCTCAAAGTCCGTGATGGGCGTGACGATTGCATGTGCGCGTTGCCATGACCACAAGTTCGACCCGATTTCGACCAAGGAATACTATGCACTTGCGGGTATTTTCAAGTCGACAAAAACGATGGAAAACCTCGGATTTGTCAGCGCGTGGAATGAACGTGCTGTAGAGACTGGGGATGCCAAGGTATCAGCGGCCAAGTACGAATCCGATGTCCTTCTCCCTCTGCGTGCTAAAGCAGACAAAGCAAGAGCAGCGGTTACGCAGGCACTCACGGCAAGCGGCGGCGCTGCTATTGCTGCAACATCGTTTACCAAGGGAAATGTTGCCAAGGATGCTTACGGACCCGGGTCTATTAACTCAGAAGGCTCCCCGGCGAACATCGAGTACAAGCTCACTGTCCCGACTACAGGTGAATACAAGCTTGCATCCGAGTACGCCAGCAATGAAAACCGCAATGTTGATATCTTTATCAACGGGGCTAAGCAGCTCTCAGGCGTCGCTGGACGTGATACCGGTGGGTTCAGGGATGACCGTAAGGCTTGGGATGTTCTTGGCACCGTCAAGCTGAATGCTGGCGAAAACCTCCTCCGTGTTACACGCGGTGGACCGATTCCACACTTTTTCCGTTACTTGGTGCTGCCTGTCGGCACATCCGATGTCGCAGCGCTTCAGAACATTGCTGAAAAGGCTGACAAGGATCTCGCAAGTGCGGCTGCAAAGAAGCCTGTGCCAGTCTTTGTAATGGCGGTTGAAGATGCGAAACCTGAGGATGTGAAGATTCACGTTCGCGGTGACACGCAATCCCTTGGTGAAGTCGCACCGCGCGGATTCCCCGCAGCGCTGTGTGGTGGAAACTTCACACCTGTGCCGGATCCTGAGAAGAGTGGACGGTTGTCGCTCGCGATGTGGATGACAAAATCATCCCACCCGTTGACCAGCCGCGTCATGGTGGACCGGGTCTTCCGCCACTTGTTTGGCCTTGGGCTCGTAAGCACCCCCGATAACTGGGGAATCCGTGGTGAAAAGCCATCCAATCCAAAGCTTCTTGATACGCTGGCGGTTACATTTGCCGTTGATGATAAGTGGTCAGTAAAGCGCTTCATCAAACGCCTCATGCTCACGGACACCTATGCGCAGAGCAGCGTCGCGTACAGCGTCAAACCTAAGGCGATGGAAGTTGTTGGCGGGAAGAAGCGTCTTGTCGCAGACCCAATGATTGTCGATCCAGCAAACCAGCTCCTGTGGCGGGCGAACCGTCGCCGTCTGGATGCCGAGCCACTCCGGGATGCGATGCTGGCTGTCTCTGGACAGCTCGATAAAACCCTTGGGGGAACGTTCCTTGGTACCAACAATCGCGACTATGTCACTAATGACCAGTCCGGAAACGGTGCACGCTACGATGCGCCACGCCGGAGTATTTACCTCCCCGTCATCCGTAACGCCGTCTACGACTACTTGCAGGCTTTCGACTTTGGTGATCCATCGATGGTAAATGCCGCAAGGACTCCAACCACAGTTGCCCCGCAGGCGCTCTACGTGATGAACAGTCCAATGGTGATTGATTTCAGCCGGAAGTTTGCCCAACGGATGCTCGCGCTTCCGGGCATTTCCGAAGATGAACGCATGAATGCGGCCACGTATCAGGCCATTGGGCGTCCACAAAACGATGCCGAAAAGGCAGTTGCGCAACGATTCTTCATTGCATACGAGCTGACGCTGGAAGAGGCTGTACCGGATCCCGCTGAGCGACGTCGGCGTATTTGGGATGTGTATTGTCAGGCATTGCTTGCATCAAATAGCTTTGCCTACGTGGAATAGGAGACTCACATGTCAACATCATGTAATCGTTTTGAAACAGTGACATCGCGCCGTGAGCTTCTCCATAAGTCCGCTAGCGGATTTGGCCTCCTGGCTCTCCAAGGGCTGCTACACGCAAATGCCGTCGCTGCGCCGCCAAAGAACATCAATCCACTGGCGCCAAAAGCACCGCACTTCAAACCAAAGGCAAAGCGGGTTATCTTTGTCTTCATGCACGGTGGTCCAAGTCAGGTCGACACCTTCGACCATAAGCCGCTCTTGACGCGTGACCATGGAAAGCCATACTCCGGGCCACGTCCTCGTGTCGTCTTTGCGCAAACTGGGAATCTCCTCAAGAGCCCATGGGAATTCAAACGCTACGGTAAGTCGGGCATTGAAGTTTCCGATCTCTTCCCAAATGTTGGCAAAATGGCCGATGACCTTTGTGTCATCAAGAGTATTCACGGGTCGAATGCCGCGCACGGCGGAGCGTTGCTTAAGTTGCACACGGGCTCCGATGTCTTTGTTCGGCCATCGATGGGCAGCTGGCTTACCTATGGGCTTGGCACGGAAAACCAAAACCTCCCGGGGTTCATCACCATCTGTCCAACGCTTGGGCATGGCGGCGTGCAAAACTGGTCCAGTGCTTTTCTTCCGGCGTATGCTCAGGGCACACCCATTGGTAACGCTTCGATTCGTGCGAAGAATGCCAAAATCAGCCATATTGATAACCCTGAACTGAAGGGGAATCTGCAGCGGATGCAGCTTGACCTTCTTCAAGGGCTGAACAAAGAGCAGCTCGCTCACTTTGGGCATGATCCTGACCTCGAAGGACGTATTGAGTCTTTTGAGCTTGCTTACCGGATGCAGACCGAGACGCCAAAGTTGATGGACATTTCCAATGAGTCCAAGGCGACGCTCGATATGTACGGCATCGGAAATGACCCTACAGACAACTTCGGTCGCCAATGTCTCATGGCAAGGCGCTTCTGTGAAGCTGGAGTTCGCTTCGTCCAGGTGACGCATTCGTACAAGTGGGACCAACACGGCAACTTGAAAAATGATCATGAGAAGAATGCGCGCGAAGTTGACCTGCCGATCGCAGGCCTGCTGGCTGACTTGAAGTCGCGAGGATTGCTTGAAGACACCCTCGTACTCTGGGGCGGCGAGTTCGGCCGGACGCCAACCGCACAGGGTGGGGATGGACGTGACCACAATCCGCATGGCTACACGATGTGGCTGGCGGGTGGTGGTGTCAAGGGTGGCATCACTTACGGAAACACGGATGACTATGGCTGGTTTGCTCAGGAGGATAAAGTCCACCTCCATGACCTGCATGCAACGATGTTGCACCTTTTAGGCATCGATCATACGCGTCTTGTGTACCGTTACGGAGGGCGTGACTATCGTCTAACCGATGTGCACGGTGAAGTTGTAAACAAGATTATTGCCTGATGAATCGTGAGAACGGACTGGTTCCGACACCGTCAAATGTGGAGGATGCACTGGGACACGCGCCGGTGCGCGTCATTCAGGTGGATTCGGTCGAAAGCCTGCAAGCAGCGCTCATTCAGGCCGACGACAATCCTGTCGTTCCTTGGGGCGGGGGAGCTGGACAGCTTTCCGGGTTGCCCTGCTCCAAGCCACCTGTCGTCATCGATCTTCGGCCATTCAATGGAGTGGTCGAACATGACATCGATGACATGACGATCTCGGTTAAACCTGGGACTCGCCTGATTGATCTTCAGGTAATGCTTGCTGAGCATCATCAATACCTGCCAATCGATCCTTCCTATCCTGTTGTGACAACAATCGGTGGGATGGTTGCAGCTGCGGCATCCGGTTACCTGAGCACTGGTTATGGCACCGTTCGCGACCTATTGATTGGCGTGGAAGCCGTCGATATGGCTGGAAACCTCATCCATGGCGGTGGGCGCGTTGTCAAGAATGTAACTGGCTACGATCTTCCGAAACTTCTGACGGGATCAAACGGACAGCTGGCCATCTTTACAAAACTGACCTTCCGTGTGATGCCGAAGCCGGAGGCACGTGCAAGTGTCGTTGCGAGTGGAGCGGCATCGCAACTGATTGGCTGGATGATTGATCTGAGGCCAGCGATGGACCCCGTGTCGGCCGTCATCCTGTGTAGACCGGGGGAAGCCACAGACTACGGGACGATAACCTTTCATGGCGCAACCGAGGCTGTCACGGCTGCAGCGTTCGGCGCGGCAACCACGGCCCGCACAGATGTATCTGCACAAGCCTTTGAAGGCGAATATCTGCCAGATCCCATCGAAGGCAATCTCATCGTTCGATTGCAGACGTTACCATCGGTGACGGCTGACATTGTCGCAAAGCTCCGTGAAAGTGTTTTAGCGGTAGGTGGGACTATCACCATCCTTCCACTGACGGGCCGGATTGGATTCTCGTGGCCTGTCGTTCCAGATAATGCTGCCGAGCTAATCGATTCTGTAGCCAAGTGTAGTGCATTGTTTGGAGCCAGCTGGTTCATCGATGAAGCTCCGATTGAACTCAGATCAGCTGCATGGTGTGGTCCTCCTGCTACGGACAGCGCCATCCACTTGAATGCTGGAATTCGCAGTGCTTTTGACCCGGATGGCAGGCTCAATTCCGGTAGATTCGTGCCAGGTAGCTAACATGAGATTTCCGTTTGGACCCGCGCCAGCACTTATGCTCGCGCTTTCACTCGCAAGCGGCATTTGGCTAGGAGCGCAAAATCGCACCGTCAAGAAGGCCGATCTTGTCTTTTGGACGTTTTCGACGACGCACTACGATGCGTACCTCAAAGCACTCCCCAAGTTTCAAAAAGCGCATCCGGACAAAGTTATCGATGTTCAGCTGGTCAGCGGAACGGGGCTTCCACAGCGCCTGCAAGCCGCGTTTCAGGCGGGATTGACTGGCGATGTCCCCGATGTCTGCGAGATTGAGATCAGCAACGCAGGGACTTTCTTTCGTGGACCAGTCGAACACGTGGGCTTCTGGGACATCACCGATACATTGAAGGCCGAAGGCCTCGATAAGCGCATCATCGGGGCGAGGTTTACTCCTTACACATATAAGGGCCGTATTTTTGGTCTGCCGCACGATGTTCATCCGGTGATGCTTGCTTACAACCGGGAGGCTTTTACGGAGCTTGGGCTCAAACCCGAAAACCTTACGACTTGGGACAGCTTTATCGCTGCGGGAAAGAAAGTAAGAAAGCCCGGTGAACGGTACATCACGGAGTTTTCAGACTCAGGTGTTGACCAGCTGATGACAATCCTCCTGCAAAAGGGTGGCGGTCTCTTCGATGCAAATGGGAATGTAACTTTCGACGATGAAATCGGCTTAGAAACACTCCTTTGGTACATTCCGTTGGTGGCCGATAAGCAAGAGTCACAGATTGCATCATCACTCAGCTCATCCTTTGGGCAGGTCATGACCCAAGCACTTGAAGATGAATACTTCCTGACGGTTGTGACACCCGACTGGCGTTCGAAGCAACATGAGACCAATGTCGGAAAGCTTTCCGGCAAGATGGGCCT